>JAGHTC010000039.1 GCA_018065465.1 Candidatus Ruminococcus equi | reverse complement strand
GTACCAAAAAGTTCGTATATGATAGACCAACTTGCAAGAGCCGGCACCTCTGTAGGTGCAAATATTCACGAGGCACAGTATGCACACAGTAAAGCGGATTTCATTGCTAAATTGGAAATTGCCCTCAAAGAAGCAAATGAAACAAGTTATTGGTTGAAATTGCTTTTTGAAACAAAAAGAATAAGTGAGATTGAATATCAGAATCCGGAGAAAATTTGCGGCAATATTCGCAGACTTTTAATTGCTTCCTGTTCAACGGCTAAAACTAATTTAGCAGATAAATAATGCTCAAATAATCGCCAAATCAGAATTTGCAGGGACGAAAACAAAATGGCATCAAGTAAAGAATACTTAGATTTTTTATTAGAACAATTGTCAGAACTAAATGACATTACACATAAAGCAATGATGGGAGAATACATCATTTATTATCGTGGCAAAATTATTGGTGGTGTTTACGATGATAGATTTCTTGTAAAACCTGTTAAATCAGCAATAAAGTTAATGCCAAATGCCGAGTATGAATTGCCATACGATGGAGCAAAGGAAATGCTATTGGTCGATGAGCTGGATAATAAAGAATTTTTGGTAAAATTGTTTAATGCCATGTATGAAGAATTACCTACTCCAAAGGTTAAGAAAAAGAAGTAAACAAATCTCAGTTTAAAAAAGGCTTTATTAAATTATGGAGGTATATATGAATCATAAAGGAACAATTATACTTGAAACTGAAAGATTGATTTTGAGAAAATATAAGCTTACGGATGCAGAGGATATGTTTAGTAACTGGGCAAGCAGTGAACAGGTAACAAAGTATTTAACTTGGCAGGCATACAAATCTGTAAATGATGTTCAAGAATATATCAAATATGTTATTTCGATGTATGACGATAATCATTATGATTGGGTAATTGAATTAAAACAAAATCATCAGGCAATCGGCAGTATAGGGATAGTAAATATACAAGAAGAAATCGAAGAAGTCACAGTAGGTTATTGCCTATCGGAAAAATACTGGCACAAAGGGATAATGAGCGAAGCGTTATCGGCGTTGATAAAGTTTTTCTTTGTTGATGTCAAAGCGAACAGAATTTCATCATATCACGATGTTCACAATCCCAATTCCGGCGGTGTTATGAAAAAGTGTGGGATGAAATATGAGGGTACTCACAGACAAGCAGATAAAAATAATACCGGTATTTGTGATAAGTGCGTATATGCAATCCTAAAGGATGATTACCTATAATAATTTCTCTACTTTCAGTAGGTACAAATTCCCCTTTTTTCTGCTATTATCTCTATGGGAGATGATTATATGAACAAATATGTCACAGGCGCGTTTATCAAAAAACTTCGAGAAGAAAGAGGACTTACCCAAGAGCAGTTGGCAAATATCCTTTTTGTCAGCGACAAGGCGGTGTCAAAATGGGAGACGGGAAAAGGCTATCCCGACATAACCTTGCTTGAACCTTTGGCAAAAGCCCTATCGGTTTCTGTCTGCGAGTTGCTGTCGGGAAATGATATAACAAATCAAAATCGCGTAGCAAATATGAAAAAACTGAAAGTCTATGTTTGTCCCGTATGCTCAAATGTTTTGTGGAGCATCGGGGATGCGGTTATCAGTTGCTGCGGGGTTGAACTTGCCCCCTGCGAGTGCGAAGAAAACGACACCGCCCACGAAGCAAAAATCGAAAAAATTGAGGACGAATACTTTGTAAAAATTTCTCACGAAATGAGCAAAACTCACTATATCTCTTTTATTATGGCAGTTAAAGACAACGGCTGCGAAATAGTCAAACTCTATCCCCAAGGAGAAGCACAAGCATATTTCAAAATCAGCAGAACAAAGAAGATTTATTACTATTGCAACCATCATGGATTATTTTGTGTTGACAAGTTAAGTTGAGGAAGGTATAATATAAATAGGATAAATTCATCCTATTTGATAATAATAACTATGAGGTGTTAGTATGAAAGTAAATACAGATACTCTTGTTTCAATAACCGAAGCAAATCAAAATTTTTCAAAGGTTGCACGCTTGGTAGATGAAAACGGTTCTGCCGTTATTTTGAAAAATAATATTCCACGCTACCTGATTGTTGATTTTTCCAGAGCAGAGGAAGAAAAAACAGCAAACGATGACGATGTTATGAACATTTCCAAAAGGTTGATTGATAAAAATCGAGAGGCTTACGAGGTACTTGCAAAATGATAGTATTGTCAAAAGAACAGGTGCTTTCTTTGCATACTATGTTGATTAACGAAACAGGCGGAAGTGACGGCGTAAGAGATGAAGCCTTGCTCGAATCGGCAATTTTTGCACCTTTGCAAAAATTTGACGGAAAAGACTTGTTTCCTACTGTTTACCAGAAATCATCAAGGCTGGGTTTCGGTTTAATCAAAAACCATCCTTTTGTTGACGGAAATAAAAGGATAGGCGCACACAGTATGCTTGTTTCATTGTCACTAAACGGGATTGAACTTGAATATTCTCAAAAAGAATTATACGAGATTATTCTCGGAGTAGCCGACAGCAGTGTTGATTTGGATATGTTGACAGAATGGATAATAAATCATCAAAAATAATTTTTATGCGGTCAATCAAAATGATTGACCGTTTTATATTGAAAAGATTTTATAAATATGATAAACTGACAGGGTATTATCTTTTGTATTGAGGTGAGAGGTTGAAAAATTTGATTTCTGACAAAAGAAAATTGGTTTTTCTTTGTATCGGCTTTTTGACTTTGATATTACCGCAGTTTATCTCTTTTGGTATAGTTATGCTGTCGATAACGGTGTGGCTCTATCCGCTTTGCTTTCTTTATCTCACAAGAAATGCAGAAAACAGAAAAGAACTTTTATTTGTATGGCTGTTTTATATACTCGGTGCAGGAGTAAGATTTTGCACTTCGCTCGGTAGCAGTTTCTTGCTCATACTTGCATCGTTTATTATTTCCGTGATTGGATTTTCGGCACTTTTTGTTCCGTTTTTGATTGACAGAAGAGTACATAAAAACAGCAACAGATTTATCTATACACTTATTTTCCCGCTTGCATATACAACAGCGGAAATGCTTATCAACCTTATGGCGATAGGCTCTTTGCAGAATATCGGATATACTCAGATAGTAAACCCTGTGTTTTCACAAAGTGCTTCGCTGATAGGCGAGTTCGGTGTCGGCTTTTTTGTAATGTGGACGCCGTGCGTAGTTCTCTATGTTTTTGAATTTCGAAAAAGAAAGATAATGTGGCTCAAAGCACTCATCTGGATTTTGGTAGCCGTAATGTCTTTTTCCTACGGTGTAGTAAGGCTCAAAAATGCAAAAGAATATACTCAAAATGACACCGTCAGAATAGCCTATACAACAGGTCCGTATATAGGCGATTTTGTCAGCGACTTTTCACCGACTGACCTCTCCCTTTGTATGGAGTCATTGAACAAATCCTGCAAAACAGCAAAACAAGGCGGAGCAGGACTTCTTATGTACTGCGAAGAAGCGTTTACCATCTACGATTACGAAGTAGAGCCGTTTATTGAAAACGCAAAGGAGCAGGCGAAAAATTATTCAATGAATATCCTTGTCACTTTGCTTGTGCTGAATACCGACGAAAACAGTACGAAAGAATATCAAAACAATGCCTATATTATCGGTAGCGATGGCAGGATGCTTGTACAGTATAAAAAGCAACAGCTAGTCCCTGTTATCGAATCGTTCTTCTGCGAAAGAAGTACAACGGGTATCCCGAATGTGTGGCTTGATATTAACGGCAAAGATGTCAAAGCGACCTGTGCGATATGTTTTGATGCCGAGTACAGCAAGGTCATTTCGTTTATGGATAACGATACAAGCCTGCTTTTGGTGTCCTCTTGGGACTGGGAAAATATTACCGAACAGCATACCGCGAATGTTCGAGTCAGGGCACTTGAAAACGGTGTCGGACTGTTAAAAGATACCTATGACGGCAAGAGTGTTGCAACCGATGCTTTTGACAGAGTTGTTGCATCAACCCACACATCCGATGTCGGTTTCGAAACGGTGAATTTTGCCGATGTCCCGATTGATGCTCAAACCACCCATTTCGAAAGATATGTTATATATGTAAACTACCTTTGCCCTATGACACTCCTTGTTTTGATGTTCACTTCAAGAGCGTTTAGAAGGAAAAGGGAAGAAGAACAGACAATTTTGGAGTGAGGAGTTAGGAATTAGGAGTTAGGAGTTTCGGTTTCTAAAAATTAGTATATACTACCCCTCCGAAAAACCTAACGGTTTTCCACCTCCCCTCGCAAGGGGAGGCTACAAGGTTTTTTGATTTAAAATTTTCTAAATACTAAACACTATATACTAAAAATGCCCCCAAGTTGAACTTGAGGGCATTTTTTTAGCAAGTTAAATATTGCCTGAGATAACGAGTGTAGAAGTTCCGGGGGATACCGCAACAGCACCTGTTGTTTCATCTTGTGTGAAGGTTGCCGCAGGAACTGATACAATGCCTTGTCTTGTTGAAAATACTCCTGTGTTTTCATCATAGTCGTAGTCTGTGCCTTGTGTCAAAGGAGTACCGTTGAAGGTTACCGTAATATTCGAAAGCACCGGGTCAAATGTGTCGGTGATGATTGCATCGCCGTCAGCAGTTACCGCTGTGTTACCGTTGTTTTGAATAAGGAAGGTGTAAGTGAGTCTTCCATTTTCAGCAACGGGAACGGGGCTGATTGATTTAGTTATCGAAAGTAACGGCTCGTCGGTTGCCGCTACGATAGCATTGTCGGAAACGGTGGTAAGTCCGTCACCTGTTGCAGTGGCAACATTATTGACCGAATTTGCTGTTGCAAGGGGTGCAAATTCATTTACATCTGCTTCGTAAACGATTTGTGCAGTTCCGTTTGCGGGAACTGTGATTCCCGAGAATACAAGCGGGGGACCGGGGGTTACTGTCGGGGTTGTGCTTAATACGCCGTTTACATAGAAAGCGACTGCATTGTCATCAAAATTCAGCGGATAGAGTGTAGTGGTGTCGTTAAATTGATAGGCACCGAGATTATCGGTAACAGTAACATTTGTGGCATCTGTAGCACCGGTGTTTGCAAGACTGATGATATAGGTGACACGCTCGCCTGTTGAGTACTCATTCGAAAGAGCTGTTTTGGAAATTGTGAGGACTTCTTCGATAGTACCCTGGGCGATGTTCGAGTTAGTAACTGCACCGTTATAGGTTAGTTGTGCCTGATTTGTAAAAGGTGTTGGCATATCATTTTCCTTTCCTTTTTTTGAGCAACATCCGTTGCCCTTTACATAATATGACAGAAACCGAACCTTTGACACAGGGGAAAGGAAAATGTGATGTATTCGCGATATAGTGAAATATCGGCTATGCCGATGTGATATAATTTGCCAAAGCAAATTGTGATATATTTCTGCTTTCGCAGAAATGTGATATGAAATAAATCTATTCACGCCGTAGGCGTTTCACACACCGTAGGTGTATTTCACACGCAAAGCGTATTTCACAAATCCCGAAAGGGATTTATTTCGTTGAAAAAAGCATCCCAAAGGATGCTTTTTTCATGTCTAAGTACCACCAAACAGTACATTTTGAAGGTAAAAACCACTAAAAGGTACCGATTCTTTGCATCGGTTTTTAAAGTTTTGCAAAAATACATTGTAAAGTGTTTTTTTCTATGGTAAAATAGTCTTGCCAAACCAATTTAATATATAGGGGTATTTTTTTATAGGGATAATATGCTAATTTTTCCGCATAATCACATTGTGAATTTGATAAAAATGCAAATTCCATCAATGTGAGTATGCAGGTATGCCCTTATGTTGAATTGGTTTGGCGACTATCGGAGTTTGCGTTTTTTGTGCGGCTGCTTCGGTGGTCGCACTTTTTTATTTGTGAGGGAAGAAAAATGGAAGCAGAAAAGAAACTGACGGGTTACCCGTCCATAGACAAACCATGGTTGAAATATTATACCAAAGAGGCAATCAACGCCCCTCTGCCGGAGTGTACCATATACGAATACCTGTGGTACAATAACAAAGACCATTTGGACGATGTGGCACTTATCTATTTCGGCAAAAAAATCACCTACGGCGAACTATTTGAAAACATAGACAAAACCGCCCGTGCCTTTTCTGCTGTTGGTGTCAAATCGGGTGATGTTGTTTCGTTGGTTATGCTGAATACTCCGGAAACAATTTGCTCAATATACGCAATCAGTAAAATCGGTGCAATAACAAACATTATTGAGCCGAGAACGAACGCTGAGCTTATTATAAAGAGAATCAATGATACCAATTCAAAAGCATTACTCGTTCACGATGTCTTTTTTACAAAAATTAACGCCAGTATCGTCTGCAAAAACAATACAATCAATGTTTCGCTCTCTTGTTCCATGCCCGCCATTACAAAAATCGGATTTGCTCTTACAACAGGAAGAAAAATAGCAAAGCCAAATTTGGGAATAAGTTGGCACGATTTCATCAAGAATCACGATAAAGCTGAAATCACAGAAGTAAAATATCAAAAAGATACGAACGCAGTTATTATCTATACAGGCGGAACGACCGGCATTTCCAAAGGGGCAATGCTTTCCAATGATGCTATCAATAATATCGTGTTTCATCAAAAAAGTTCCAATCCCTGTATGGTGCGTCATGACAGCTTTCTTGATATTATGCCGCCGTTTTTGGCATACGGTCTTGCCTGCGGTGTACATATTCCGTTATGCGTGGGTATGAAAAGCATATTGATTCCCAATTTCACACCGGATAAGTTTGCAAAATTGATAGCCAAGTATAAACCTAATCATGTACTCGGTGTCCCGGCTTTTTGGGACTCCTTGTCTACTGCAGCCGAAATGCAAAACTTTGACCTTTCGTTTTTGAAAAGTGCTATCACCGGAGGCGACAGAATGGTTGCTGAAACGGAAAACAGTATAAATGCATTTCTTAAATCACATAACAGCAATGTGTTTGTGACCAAAGGTTACGGTATGACCGAAGCGTGTTCTTCTGTGACCTTTACTAATATGATTGAAACCAATAAGCCGGGCAGTGTCGGAGTTCCGCAATTACATAACACTTTCAAAGTTGTAGATCCCGAAACAAACAAAGAATTAAAGTATGGTGAGCGTGGTGAGATTTGTTTCTTTGGCCCGACCATGATGCTTGGGTACTATAGAAACAGCGAAGAAACCGATAAGGTTATTCGTATACACGAGGACGGTAGAAAATGGATTCATTCGCAGGATATCGGATATATTGACGAAGACGGTGTTGTGTTTATTGTTGATCGTATCAAGAGAATGATTGTTCGTCCCGACGGGCACAATGTTTTTCCGGCACAGATCGAAGCGGTTTTATTGCAACATCCAAGTGTTGAGCAATGCTGTGTTGTTGGACTTAAAAATCCCAACGGCGATAACGGCAGAATCCCTACGGCATTTGTTGTGCTGAAAGAAAACGCTTCTGACAATATGATGGAAAAAGATTTGGATGCGTTCTCAAAGGAACGACTACCTGAGCGTGATGTTGCTATGCAATATCGTTTTATTGATAAATTGCCATTAACACCTGTCGGCAAAGTCGATTATCGTGAACTTGAACAGCAAGCAGAACAGTAAACATCACCCTCCCGATAATTCGGGAGGGTGATGTAGTGTATTACTGTGATTTACTTTTTACTGTTTTACAACTTGCAATCAGCATAACACGGATAGAAGTGCATTGTTCGTTTAATGTTTTATAGGTTTGTTCATCAATGTAATTCGTGCGATATAATAGTTCGAGCCAATATCCTGTTTCGCTTGCTTCTTTGAGGGCTATTTCAAGTTTAGAAACAAAATCTTTTGTGCCTTGTGCATAGTTTGCTTCATAGATATTTGCTCCTATGGAAGTACCGCTTCGCCCAATTTGATTAGAAATAATTGATTCATGTTTTGCTTTAAGGTCTTTAACAAGATTTATTATGTCAGCAGAGAAAGCCATTGATAAATCACGCAATTTTGATTCGGACAAAATAATCACCTCAATCGTATTGTAACATAGCAAAATTTTTATATAAAGTGATGTTTGCCCTATCGGGCAAGTGATGTTGCTCGTTTCACTCGCAGTGATGTTTTAGCAAAGCAAAAGTGATGTGATATGTTTCAAAACGCCGAT
>JAGHTC010000050.1 GCA_018065465.1 Candidatus Ruminococcus equi | reverse complement strand
ATATATTTTCGCGTGATAGAATATATTTGCAAAATAAAAAATACATTTTTAAAGGAGATAATGATATGGAAACAAAACGTGAAAAATTTGTAAGACTTGTTGAGGCAAGAACTAATAAAATTATTGGTATGCTACGTCTTTTAGGCAACTGTGCCAATAAAGCCAATTACGATTATAACGATGCTGATGTGCAAAAGATTTTTTCCGCCCTTGAAAAAGAACTTAAACTTGCAAAAATGAAATTTTCAAATAACGATATAGATGAAGATACATTTAAACTTTAAGGAGGAAATATAATGAGTGACCTTGTTTGGAGATTTCCAATTTCCGATGACGGAGAAGAACACGGAATAAACGATGGTGGTATCGCCACATTTAAAGGTTCTGAATTGTATGATAATTTAGCAAGAGAAATCTGCCAAAACTCTCTTGATGCAAAAGCACCCGAGGAAGAAACCGTTATCGTTGAATTTAATAGTCTTACATTAAAAAAATCGCAACACAGTGCTTTAGTGGGTCTTGATGCGGTCATTCGCTCTTGTGAAGAATATTGGGAAAAGAAATCCGAACCCAAACTCGCCGCTTTCTTAGCTGAAGCCAAAGAAAAGCTTTCACGCGAAGATATCGAATTTTTGGTTATTAGCGATTACAATACAAAAGGTCTTAGCGGTTCTCAAGCCGACATTCGTGATAAATCTGTTTGGAGGGCATTAACTCATTCCAGTGGGGTTACGCAGAAAGAGCAAGGCAGTGGCGGTTCATATGGCATCGGTAAAAATGCACCGTTTGCCTGTTCATCGTTTAGAACGGTTTTTTATAACACATATGCATTAGACGATGGAATAAAAGCTTTTCAAGGCGTAGCTCGGTTGGTTACTCATTTTCAAAATGGACAAGCGACCCAAGGCGTTGGATTTTTCCAAAACAGCACTACGAAAAAGCCTATTTTCAAAGACGATATATGTTTATTAAGAGACCAATTTTCACGAAAAGAATATGGCACTGATGTTATTATTGCAGGATTCAAAAAAACTGAAACTTGGGCTGAAGACATAGAAAAGGCTGTTTTGAGTAATTTCTTTGTTGCAATAATAAATAAGAAACTTATTGTCAAAATTAACGGTCTTGTTATTGATGACAAAAACATACAGAATCGTCTCCGTTATTATTCTGATATCGAGCGTAAAACAAACATTAAAGATAAAAAAATCACAACAATTATGGAGTTTTATTCTTCGGTTGTTTCACCTGACAATATTGAATATGGTACAATTATTGAGAAAAATGATGTAGTAATGTATATTAAAAAAGATGATAGTTACAGTAAATCTATCGCTGAAATGCGTTCTATAGGAATGGTTGTTCGTACACGTCACAATCATATTTTTACTCGGTATGCAGCCGTAATGATTGTTCAAGGACAAGCCTTGAATGAACTTTTAAAGAATATTGAACCTCCACAACACAATAAGTGGGACCCAGATCTTATAGACGCAGAAAGCAATCCAAAGGAAAACAATCGTGCAAAAAAAATACGTGCACAACTTATCAACTGGGCTAACGATAAAATTGTCGAGTGCTGTCGCACTGAAACACCGGAAGAAATCGACTTGGATGTTGCGAGTGCCTATCTTCCGTTTGACGAGGCCGATAGTTCTTTGGGTGATGATAGAAATGATTCTAATGAAGAATCTCCTGATAATACTAACGATGTTGGCACCCCTAAAATTAGTAAAACAAAAGTTCGTACAATAACTTTAACTGCAAAAAAAGTCAAAGGAACAAAAAACGATAATATGTACCCTTCAAACGAGGAGTACGGCGGCAAAGGACACGGTTCTGCCGGCGAAGAAGACCCGGATGGGGAAGATGATGTAAAAGCACCGGTTCCTGGTGATAAAGCGGTTAATATTCCAAAAGCATTGACCCAGCGCATTGTTCAAATGCCTGCAACATCGACATATCGTGTTGTATTGGTTCTTGAAGAAGATTGCCCTGTAGTACATCTTTCTTTAAAAGCCATCGGTGATGACGGCACTAAAGAAAAAATCACAATAAAAGATTATAAAATTGATAAAGCAAAAATGAGTGTTAATTCGTCTGTTGTTACCCTACATAATATTAAAGCAAAAACACAATATGAAATATTTTTATACTTAGAATATTCTGAAAAAATGTTACTTGAATTATTGCTTTATTAAGCGAGGTGTATTATATGAATAAAACAAATATTAATTACCCCCATCCTGTACTTAGTTCTGCAAATGAGGATTATATTCAATCTTCCTTTGATATTTCACTTGTAGATGAGCCGAGTATCGAGGAAAATAATGTTGTTATTAATGTTGCATATTCTTTATTATGCGATGGCTTGCAATATCTTATTGCAAGCGGAGATGCACAAGTAGTTATTTATATGAATAGCACTGTTGCAGAATATCGGCAGATGAAGGCTTTTGATAGTGATAAAACGGAAATGAATATCAAAATCAATCGCAATGATATTAACAAATCACTACAACTTAAAGGATATATTATAGCGGCAAATTCAATAAAATCATTTTCTTTGCCGGAACATAACAAAGCATTTTTTGGCACGGTACCCTTCTCTCTGCGCAAGGGAGATATTATGGGGCTTGCCACTCATTCTTTCAATATTCCTCTTGAAAGCTATGACCCGCTTGCTGATAGACCGTCTATTTTTTCAATAAGAAAACAAACTCAGCACCCTAAAGAAGAGGTGAGTTCGGATTTTTCCGGTCAAAAAATTACTATTTGGCTTAATGAAGAAACACATAACAAGTATAGAACACTTTATGCTGCACCGGATACAAGAGGAGTTTTATCTGCATTTTTTGCTGCTCCAGTTTTGGTTGATACGTTATATTTTATGAAAAATATGACAGAAGAAGAAAAAATTGAATACGAAAGCAAAAAATGGTATCAAGTAATAAACCATCGTTTGCAAGAGTTAAAACTTGATATTAGTTCTGATGTTTCTATGACAAAAATAGCAAACCTTATTTTACCACGTATTTTTTCCTCATCGGTCGAAGCACTAACGCAATTATGCGAGGCACTGCTAAAAGGAGGGGAAAAAGATGAAAATTAAATATTTTGTCGAATCTGCTTATGTTGATTTATTCGACTCAATAAAGGACCACGAAACACTATATACCGAAAAAAGCAATTCATGGGTCAAAGATTTTTTTGGCGATAGAGAATATTGTAAAGAGTCCCGAATTGAAAGTTATTTGCCTGAACTGAAAGCGGAAAACGACGAATACACTAATGTGATCGCATTTTACGATGTGTTTAAGGACCGCTTAAATCCTAAACAAGCAAGCAATCCGTATTTATGGTCATATTTGACTCATTGTGAATATTGGGATTATACTAATGCTCGTTGGGCAAAAGAAGGAATGTCTGTTGATACAATTAAACAACGATATTTTTGCTCATTCCTAACTAATAATATCGAAGGAAATCGTGTTGGATTTTTGAGAAATGCGGTAGCTCGTCTTTGGTGGATGGGGTATTTGTCCTATCAGGAAAATCGCCACAGCAACCCTTATGAACTTACTAAATTATTAACATCGCACTCTGATATTAGTTCATCTGTGCTTGAGCGAAATTTTTCAATGAATAGAAATGTAACCGTTGGTATACTTGATGCGATATTAGAAATAAACAATGACCCATCGCTTGCAGAGGTAGGGGTTTCTCATAAAACTGGCAAGTATGAGTGGAGAGAACTTTGTAAATACATAAATCGGTATGGTGCTGTTACGCTTCTTGATTCAATGACAAGTGATGACATTAAAGAAATATCATATAATTTTCTCTTGGAAAACCGAAAATAGTTTTCACAGGAAAATGCTTTTATAGTATAATGTAACGAGATATTATTATCCTTATAACAAAAAAGACCGCATCAATGGAAATCATCCAAAGATGTGGTCTTTTTTTGCCCCGTGTAAAGAATGACACTTAAAAATCATTTTTTTAATAATCCCTAAGTTGCCATCCCTTTTGGGCAAGGGAGTTTTTTATATTGTGAGGACGTAACCTTAAGAAGGCACGAAGCCGTAAAATATAAAACAATCATTTTTCCCCATATTAACAACTTATTTATTGATTTTTTGTTTTGGTTTTGGTATATTTTAGGTATAGTATTCGCATTTGGTGCAAAGTTGCCGACTGCGAAAAATAAGAGGAGGTATTTTATGAAAAGAACAATCAGCGTTTTACTTGCAATTCTATTGATGATGTCGGTAGTATTCTGCTCTGTGACAGCAGTATCGGCAGAAAACAAGGGACCGGCGATTTCGGTTCAACCGCAGGATGTTTCGGTAAACTATCCAGACAGTGCAGAGTTCACCGTTGTCCCCGAAAATCCCGCAGCCGTTGCATCATATCAATGGTACTATGTTGACCAAATGGGACAAGTATTCAAACTTGACGGTAGTAGTGCAAAAACTGCTACCCTCGTCTGCCCTTCAACTCACAAAGATTATGACGGTCAATATTTTTACTGTGAACTTGCCGACAGTTCCGGTAATGTCACCACATCAGACCCCGCATATGTAGAAATCAAAAACTACTCCGAGAACAAGAAAATGCTCTATGTCGGCGACTATACAGTTGAAAGAGGAAAAACCCTCGACCTTTCAACAACCACTATGGGAAGCGGTACTGTTTCCTATGCCGAAGACGGCAAGAGTATGACACTCAACAATGTACAATTTGACTCGACAAATATGATTTTCGACCATATTGTTTCTGCGTCACTCTGTTTTACTATTGACGACAGCAATACCGAGATTGAACGCTTTGATGTCAATCTTGTCGGCGACAACTGTATAAAAAATACATTCTATCAGGAAGCAAGAAACGAAAGCGGAATTTCCCTTGACCTTTTCTTTACAGGTGTTCCGAAAAGCGGAAAGGCTCCCGATGTTCATATCGGCGGTAGTGGCAAATTAAACATTATCGGCGGTACTATCGAACTTCGTACAAACAGCGATTTGTATCTGGAAGCACCGATATCCTTTAACGCATACGGTGAGTATTTCAGCGATGCGGTAAACGGTAAAAAAGTCACAGTAGGCGAAAATGTTCCTCTTGACTTTGATGTAAACGGCACTTTGATATATGCAAAAAACAGTATCGATATAAATAAAGGTGCTGTGATAAAAGCAAAAACTTCTGCTCCCTATGTTATGGGTGAATATACACACAAAAACGGTTTCTTATGCACAAATGATATAAATATTACAAATGCAAAAGTTGATATCGAGCTTACTGCAGACCCCAACAGATTTATTCCGAACGAAACGGCACTCGAAAGTTTTTTGGGAATGAATAACAACGGTGCGGTAAATATCACCGACAACAGCGAAGTAAAAATTACACAGTCCTGTATAAAGGGCAGAGAGCCGTATTTTTCTCACGGCGGCGGAATTTCCTGCGGTGAACTCAATGTCAGCGATTCCGTACTTGATATCAATGTAAATTCAGATGATATCTTTGATTCATACGGCATAAATGCAAGTGATAATATTACCGTAACCGACAGCACTCTTAATTGCTTTGAACATACAGCGGGCAGAGTTTTCGGCATTGCTGCTAACGGCGATTTCATCGTAAAAGACAGCACCGTTGTCAGTGACTGTAACTCGGCAGATGAAAAAGCATACGGCATTATGTACAAAACAACAAATATTGACCTGAATCTTGACGGCAACAAGGTTGATGCAACAGTCAACGACGGCTTTGCAATGGGTGCTAATATCGGCAAAGGCAGAGAAATCAAAGGCTTTGACAAAGACTACGAAGTCGTAGCAACCACCCTCGGTGAAAACACGATTTTCGAAACACCGCTTGATGCAGTAATAAATCAGGCAAGTATGGAACAGTCAACGCCCGGCTCATATATCTATCTTGAAACACCGTACAGCCCCGATAATACCGAAAAAACACCAAATCATATTGTTATCAAGAGCAATATCGTAGAGCCGACAACCGAAGAAACTACAGAAGAACCAAGCGAAATCCCGACAGAAAAAGAAACAGCAAAACCCGCGTCTCCGTCCGATGCTCCGACAACAGGCGACAACACCAATTTCGGACTTTGGATAGTTCTTCTCGCAGTTTCGACAGTTGCTCTCTTATCGGTAACAGTACGCCGTAAGAAAACACAGGATAAATAATACTTAATAACCTACCTATAATTTCCCTCGTTTCTATCAACGAGGGAAATTTTTCTTGCAATAAAAACCAAATTATTTTATTATATTGTTGTAGGGTAGTCCCATCATGAAACGGAGGAAAAATTATGAAAAAAATTATCCCGATAATACTTATCTGTGTTATGATTTTGTGTGTCGGCTGCGAAACAACAAACCAAAAATCGACATTGCACGAACTCGAAAAATATGTATTTGAAGTTGACGAATATACAAAACTTGATTACGATTTTGCCGATGAATATTTTGCAAAAGACAATGATAACTGGGGCGGCGGTTGTTCTGCTATCAGCAAAATGGTTGACGGTCACCGTCTTATCGGACGAAATATGGATTTGAACATTTCCAACAAATGCGCATATATCATCCGCACCAACGCGGGACAGTACAAAACTCTCGGTCTTGCATATACTTTCCGCGATATGTCCCCCGACTATGACGATGTAAAGAAAAACGGTATTTCCGATACTTACTACAAAATTTTGCCGTTTATGTGTGATGATGTACTAAACGAGGAAGGACTTCATGTTGAAGTAAATATGCGCCACGGTGAATACTGGCCTAACGGCGAGGATAAATTCGCCTGCAAGGGTACAAATCCCGACTCAGACAAACGCGTCTATATGTTTGAATTACCCCGCTATATCGCCGAAAACTGCACTACCGTGGAAGAAGCAAAGAAATATGTTGCAACGCTCGACGTTTACTCACAAAACCACTACTGGAACTACTGCTTCCTTGTAAGCGATTCAAAAGGCAGTTCAAGCCTTCTTGAATTTTCAAAGGATGAAGTGTTCTGGATAGACGAAACAGATATATCCTCTCTTTCATGGCTTACAAATTACGACCTCAAAGCAATCGCTCAGACAAACTTCTATCTAAACGAGTTGTCTTATGCGGCACAGGATATAAAAAGCGGTGAGGGCAGATTTATCTCCATGCAAAAAGGAATTGAAGATGTAAAAAGCCGCAGCGATATGTACGACCTTATGCGAAAGGTAGAGTATTCCAGCTTTTATCTTGACTACGACGAATGTAAAAACGAACATTTTGACCCACGAAGCGAAAATATCGGTGAAATATCTTGGGCAACATACAACCTTTTGATGAATAATGACTTTGAAGATACGGCAAGAGAATATATGAATGAATATGCAAGCGGAATCCGAGCCCTATCAAGACAGGAAAAACAAGATAAAAATGAGTATTGGGAGTCATCGTTCACAGAAGTTGTTGACACTAACTCAAAAGCAATTTTTGTCAGGATGTTTGAAAACGAAGAGTCGCTTTATCTTATCGACTTTAACGGCACACAAAAACTCAACAGCATTTCCGATTGGACAGAATAATTTTGCATAACAAAAAGGCTGTGACGAAATCGTCACAGCCTTTTTTAGTATCTAGTACATAGTTTTTAGTTTTTAGAAAATATAAATCTATTAACCTTAATTATCAATTGTCAATTGTCAATTATCAATTTATTACAGTGCCAAATAATTTTCGATTGCCTTGATTGATTTCTCTGCGGCGATAGCGCAGAATTTGTCAAAACTCATAACTTCGTTTTCGTCAATATCGTCGGAAATGCAACGCAAAATAGCAAAAGGTACTTCGTTTCGATAGCATACCTGACCTACCGCAGCACCTTCCATTTCGCAGGAAACTGCCTCGAATATCTCGCCTATTCCCAATCTTTGTTCACGGTCTGCTACAAAGGTATCACCCGAGGCAATTCTGCCCATAATAACTTTAGTATCAATAAGGTCAGAGCAAGCGTCAAAAAGTTTCTGTGCTGTTGTTTCGTCTGCGGGCAAGTCAATTCTCTTTTCATTTGCAAACCAAATGAGTCCTTTCGGGTCGCCCATCTGGGTTGTGTCCATATCGTGCTGAACGCAGTCTTTCGAAATAACTATATCGCCGATAGATACTTCTCTTGAAAGCGAGCCTGCAACACCCGAGTTGATGATAACATCGGGGTGATAGAGGTCTATCATAATCTGTGCGGTCATAGCGGCGTTTACCTTGCCGACACCGCACTCGGTGCAGACAACATCTTTGCCCTTGATTTTACCGCAGTAAAATGTTGCACCGGCAACTGTCTTTGTTTCACTGCTTTCCATTTTTTTGATTAGTCCCTGAACTTCAACATTCATTGCACAAATAATACCTGTCATTTTTATTCTCCTTTTTATTAATCAAAATTACCTGTTAGGTACATTATTGCCGAAATTGCCGCTATCGGTGCTGTTTGAGCCCGAAGTATTCTTTTTCCGAGAGTTGCGACATTCGCGCCCGAACTTTGCAGTTTTTCTATCTCGCTTTCTTCAAAACCGCCCTCCGAGCCTGTGATAATTGCAACGGTTTTGTCGTCCTGTTTGATAATATCACCGATTTTTTCGCCGCCGCATTCATAAAAAACAAGGCTGTTGTCGAAGTTTTTCAGCATAGACGAAAGTGTGTCGATATCTACACAGGGGTTTACATTCGGAATTATCCCCCTGCGAGATTGCATAGCAGAAGACAACGCGATTTTCTGCCAGCGGGAAAGTTTCTTTTCAAGTTGCTTGTTATCGGGGCGGGAGATACAGCGGTCAGTCAAAAGCAGAGTAATCTCATACACGCCGAGTTCGGTTGCCTTTTGAATAACATCGTCGATTTTGTCGCCTTTTAAAAGCGAAACAAAAAGCGAAATTTTCACGGTAGGCTCTTGCTCACATATTGTAGAAGAAAGCACATCCACCGTTACGCTGTCTTTTGTAAAAGACTTTATCTCACATTCGTGGCGTCTGCCGTCTTTTGTACAAAGAGTGAGTTTTTCTCCCTCTTTCATACGAAGTGATTTTGAAATATGTACGGCATTTTCACCGAAAAAGGTAAATGTATCGCCTGTTAAGTTTTCATCAGCAAAAAACCACATAAACGCCACCTACATAAATTACTGAAATTATATATATTAGAATATCACAACCCAGTTATAATTGCAATAAGCGACAAAAAATGTTAAAATGTACACATCTGCAAAAAAGGAAGGATAATATGAAAACAAGCGAACTTTTGAAAATGATAGAAAATGACGGAATAAAAGGAGAAGAACTTGCCGAACTTTTAGTAAAGGAACTTACCAAAAAGAACTTGAAAATCTCGACAGCCGAAAGTTGTACAGGCGGGCTTGTATCAGGCGCTATAACCGACATCAGCGGGGCTTCTTCTGTTTTTGACCTTTCGGTATGCTCGTATGCAAACCATATAAAAAGCAAAATCCTCTCTGTAAAAGAGCAAACTTTGTCAACCTACGGCGCGGTAAGTGAGAAAACCGCTATGGAAATGGCAAGAGGTATCAGGCTTCTTTCAAATTCCGATATCGGTGTGTCAACAACGGGAATTGCGGGGCCTTTGGGCGGTTCGCAGTACAAACCCGTCGGACTTGTATATGTCGGAATAAGCACGAAAGATATGCTATACGCAAAGAAACTTCTGCTCAATGAAGAAAGAAACTGCGACAGACAGCGTATCCGTTCTCTTGCTGTTTTGGGTGCTTTGTACTTTGCTTACAGAGAAACCGACAATTTATAACAAAAAAGTATTGTATTTTTTCTCAAGTTATGGTAACATTACATTGTGTGTTTATCGTGGGTTAGCCCACGCTTAAAAACTTCATATAATATACTGACAGGAGTTGATTCTATGGCAAGAGTTGCAGGTGTGCTCATGCCTATTACCTCGCTGCCTTCTCCGTACGGTATCGGTACTATAGGAAAAGAAGCAAGAAAATTTGCCGATTTTCTCAAGGCATCCGGACAGACCGTATGGCAGATTTTGCCCGTAGGTCCGACAAGTTACGGTGATTCGCCGTATCAGTCGTTTTCAACTTACGCAGGCAACCCCTATATGATTGACCTTGACACCTTAGTTGCAGACGGACTTTTGAAGAAAAAGCAGATTGCAAAATACGACTGGGGCGACAATGACGAAAAGGTCGATTATGCAAAGATTTACCAAAGCCGTTTTGAAGTTTTGCATATCGCTTATGAAAACTTCAAGAAAAAAGACGAAAAAACACAGAAAGAATTTTCATCTTTTAAGCGCAAAAATGCCTCTTGGATAAAGGACTATGCCCTTTATATGGCGGTAAAGCTCAGTTTTGACAACGCTTCGTGGGTTGACTGGCCCGACGAAGACATCAAACTCCGTCACTCAGCCGCTGTCGCAAGATACACAAGAAAATATAAAGATGAAATTGACTTTTTCAAATTTATTCAGTTTGAATTTTACAAACAGTGGGCGGATTTCCGCGAATATGTAAATTCGCTCGGTATACAAATTCTCGGTGATATGCCGATATATGTCGCTATGGACAGCGCCGATACCTGGGCTCACAGCGAGGTATTCTGGCTCGACGAGAACAAATCCCCCGTTTGTGTTGCAGGTTGTCCTCCGGATTATTTCTCCGAAACGGGACAATTATGGGGCAATCCCATATATGACTGGGACTATTTAAGAGAAACGGGCTATCAGTGGTGGTTTGATCGCATCAGCGCGGCATCAAAACTTTTCGATATCACCAGAATTGACCATTTCCGTGCTTTTGACACCTACTATGCTATTCCCTATCCCGCTGAAAACGCCATCATCGGCGAATGGAAACAGGGACCGGGCATTGACTTTTTCAACAAGATGAAAGAGTCTATCGGCGATATTCCGATTGTCGCAGAAGACTTGGGCGAACTTTTCGACAGCGTTCGTCAACTGCTCCGCGAGTCGGGTTATCCGGGAATGAAAGTACTTGAATTTGCTTTCACCTGTGAAGATGATAACGAATTTTTACCTCATAGGTATAATTCGAACTGCGTTGTATATACCGGCACTCACGACAACGATACCATTATCGGCTGGTACGAAAACGCTATAGAGAGTAATATCGAACAGTGCAACAACTATCTCGGTATTATGGAAGGCGACGAAGTAAACTGGAAGTTTATCGAAGCCGCCTACAAGAGTGTTGCAAATACTGCGGTCATTCAAATGCAGGATATCTTGGGACTTTCAAGCGATGCAAGAATGAATATTCCGTCAACACTCGGTGATAACTGGACTTGGAGAATGGCATCCGATGCTTTATCAAAAGAACTTTCTGACAGGTTGTATGAGATGACTGTCAGGTACTCAAGATTGGAGGAGAACTAAAATGGGTATATCAATGGAACAACTCACTACAATTTCTATGAGCACATACTGCAAAAAGCCGAAGGACCTCACCGCACAACAACTTCACTATGTTCTGGGCAAGGCTGTTATGGGCGAAGTCGCACAAAACTGGCGTAAAAGCAAAGCAAAACACGCCGAAGAACGCAGAGCTTACTATTTTTCTGCTGAATTTCTTATGGGCAGAATGATGTACAACAACCTTTTCTGTATGGGCATTCTTGACGAAACAAAAGCAATGCTCAAAGCAAAAGGTATGGACATCAATGTTTTTGAAGACATCGATGACGCTGCTCTCGGTAACGGCGGACTGGGCAGACTTGCTGCCTGCTTCCTTGACTCTGCTTGTACTCAGGAAGTACCGCTTGACGGCTACGGCATTTTCTACAGATACGGTCTTTTCAAACAACTTATCGAAGACGGATATCAGGTCGAGGTTGCTGACGATTGGCTCAAATACCAAGACCCGTGGTGCATCAGAAGAGAAGACCAGGCTTGCACCGTTAAATTTTCCGACAGTATCGTTCGCGCCGTTCCTTACGATATGGCTGTTATCGGCTACGGCACAAAGAACGTAAATACATTAAGACTCTGGCAGGCTGAGCCTATCGAAGAGTTTGACTTCCTCGCATTCAACGACGGTCAGTATGACCGCGCTGTAAAGGCAAAGAACGACTCCGAAAATATCAGCAAGGTACTTTATCCGAACGACAACTGCTACGAAGGTAAAGTATTAAGACTCAAACAGCAATATTTCTTCTGTTCTGCTTCTTTGCAGGATATCATAAGAAAATATAAAAAGAAATACGGTTCTGATTTCTCTCATTTCGCAGAAATGACTACTGTTCAGCTTAACGATACACATCCCGTTATATCTATCCCCGAACTTATCAGACTTCTCGCATTAGAGGGAATCGACTTTGACCGTGCTTTCGATATCGCACAAAAAACATTTAACTATACTAACCACACCGTTATGGCAGAAGCCCTCGAAAAATGGGATGTTGACCTTATGCGTAATGTTATCCCCGAGGTTTATGCTCTTATCGAACGCATCAACGAGCGTGAGTATCACGACCTTAAGTACAAAGGTGTTGACGAAGGTACTATCCACGCTATGCGTATCTTAGACGGCGGTAAAGTTCATATGGCAAGACTTGCTATGTATGTTACTTCTTATGTTAACGGCGTTGCCTGGATTCACACAGAAATCCTCAAAAACGATGTTCTCAAAGAATGGTACCGCATCTATCCCGAGCGTTTCCAAAACAAGACAAACGGTATTACCCAGCGTAGATGGCTCGGTCTTTGTAACCCCGAATTGTCAGAGTTCATCACAGACCGCATCGGTTCTTTTTGGCTCAAAGATATGAGCAAAATGGCTCGTCTTGACAAACATATCAACAAAGAATCCGTCAAGGAATTCAACAAGATTAAAGCCACAAAGAAAAAACAACTCGCACAGTACATCAAGAAGATGGACGGCTACGATGTAAATCCGAAATTTATGTTCGATATTCAGTGCAAGCGTCTGCACGAATACAAGCGTCAGCTTTTGAACGCTTTCTCAATTATGTGGATTTACTTTATGATAAAAGACGGCAAGTTGCCCGACTTCCAGCCCACCTGCTTTATCTTCGGTGCAAAGGCTGCTCCGGGCTACAAACGTGCAAAAGCTATCATTAAGTACATCAACGAAATCGCAAACCTCGTTAACAACGACCCCGACACAAAAGACAAGTTGCAGGTATTCTTTATCTCTAACTACAATGTTTCTTATGCTGAGAAAATCGTTGTTGCAGCCGATGTTTCCGAGCAGATTTCCACAGCAGGTACAGAGGCTTCCGGTACAGGTAATATGAAATTTATGTTCAACGGTGCCGTAACACTCGGAACATATGACGGTGCTAATGTCGAAATCACTCAGGCAGCAGGCGAAGAGAATGAATACATCTTCGGCGGCAGAGTTGAAGACATCGAAGACCTCAAGCGCAACGGCTACAACCCGAAGGCTCTCTACGATGCTAACCCGATGATTAAGAGAGTTGTCGACACTCTTATCGACGGCACATTCTGTGATGACGGTGCTCAGGGCGAAGGCAGTTTTGCTGAACTTCACAACGCTTTGCTCTACGGCACAAACTGGCATATTGCCGACCACTACTTCCTGTTCTATGACCTTCCCGATTATGTTGAAAAGAAATTACAGGTCAACAAAGACTACAAGGACAGAATTGCTTTCGGTACAAAGTGCCTGAAGAATATCGCTTTCTGCGGTACTTTCTCATCCGACAGAACTATCCTTCAGTATGCAGAAGAAATCTGGAAAGTAAAATAAATTTAATACACACTAATACGAGTAGCCCTCTGCGAAAGCAGAGGGCTTTTTGTATGCAAAAATATATTTTAATAATCTGCCAAAATTCGGCTATAATATTACAAATTCTTTTGTAGAATAGGTTAAGCCGAAATGCGTTTCGTTTGTCGTGTGTTCGGCAAAATATAAAATAAAGGAGAATTTTTATGAAAAACATCAAACGAATTTTGTCACTTGTGCTTGCTCTGTGTCTTGTCCTCGTTTTGTTTGCAGGCTGCGGAGAAAACACATCAGGTGACAAAGAAACAGCAAAAGGAAAGGTGTATTTCCTTAATTTCAAACCCGAACAGTCACAGCAGTGGGAGGATATCGCGTCCCGCTACAGCGAAAGCACCGGAGTTGATGTCACCGTGGTAACTGCGGCGTCCGACACCTACGAATCAACCCTGAAATCCGAAATAGCAAAAACCGAGGCACCGACTTTGTTCCAGGTCAACGGTCCTGTCGGTCTTGCCTCGTGGAAAGACTACTGCTACGATTTGTCAAACACATCTCTCTACAAAAACCTTGCTTCCGACGATTTTGTACTGAAAGGTGATAACGGCGAAGCCCTTGCTATTGCTTATGTTATTGAAACCTACGGACTTATCTACAACAAGTCACTTCTGAATGACTACATCAACACCGAGGGCGCTCTTATTACATCAGCAAATGAGATAAACAACTTTGAAACTCTCAAAGCAGTCGCAGAGGATATTCAAAGTAAAAAGGATACACTCGGCATAAAGGGCGCGTTTACATCGGCGGGAATGGATTCGTCATCCGACTGGCGTTTCAAAACCCACCTTGCAAACCTCCCTGTATACTATGAATACAAAGATGAAAATATAAC
This sequence comes from Candidatus Ruminococcus equi, assembly GCA_018065465.1. Classification (GTDB taxonomy): domain Bacteria; phylum Bacillota; class Clostridia; order Oscillospirales; family Acutalibacteraceae; genus Ruminococcoides; species Ruminococcoides equi. The sequence goes on along the minus strand of JAGHTC010000050.1, from coordinate 27,849 downwards.
CTCCACCGACAAGATAAAGGGAACATATCTTGAAAATTACAAAAATATCTGGGATTTGTATATCAACAACTCAACAACAGAGCCGTCTTTGCTCTCGTCAAAAACAGGCAGTGACGCTTCATCCGAATTTGCTTTGAAAGAAGCGGTATTCTATCAAAACGGCACTTGGGCTTATGACGATATAAAAGGCTACGAAGTAAGTGATGATGACTTGGGTATGCTGCCTATTTATATAGGAGCAGACGGCGAAGAAAAGCAGGGACTTTGCACAGGCAGTGAAAACTACTGGTGCGTAAACAAAAACGCAAAGCAAGCGGATATCGACGCCACTCTTGCTTTTCTTGATTGGCTTATCACATCAGACGAAGGCAAAAAAGCATTGTCCGAAGAACTCAAATTTGTCACTCCGTTTACAACATTCACCGAAGAATTTACCGTCGACAATCCTCTTGTCAAAGCGGCAAACGACTATATAAAGCAAGACAAAATCCCCGTTGCGTGGACATTCACGACTATGCCCAGCGAAGAATGGAAAAACGGCGTAGGCTCTGCACTTTTGGAGTACGCACAAGGTACAGGCGACTGGAGCGGTGTTCAAACCGCCTTTGTTGACGGCTGGGAGCGTGAATATAAAGCCGTAAACAGTAAATAATGTATTTGTAAAAGTAATAAATTTTTTTGGAGGGTAAATTCCCAATGAATCGTACAATAAAAAAATACTCACCGATTTTCGTGTTGCCGACGCTTTTAGCGTTTATTATAGGTTTTATAGTTCCGTTTATCTTGGGAATTTACCTATCCTTTTGCAAATTTACCACAGTAACCGACGCAAAATTTACGGGTATTTCCAATTACCAAAAAGTTTTTTCGGATGATTCGTTTATCCACGCTTTGTGGTTTACCGCCCTGTTTACCGTCGCCGCGGTTGTCACAATAAATGTTATTGCTTTCACTATTGCCTATCTTCTGACAAAAGGTTTCAAAGGAACAAACCTTTTTCGAACGGTCTTTTTTATGCCGAACCTTATCGGCGGTATCGTACTCGGCTATATCTGGCAACTGATATTCAACGGAATACTCCTGTATTTTGCAAAAACGCTGACTTTCTCCGCTACCTACGGTTTCTTTGGTTTGCTGATACTGATGAACTGGCAACAGGTCGGCTATATGATGATAATATATATCGCGGGAATACAGAACATTTCACCGTCAGTAATGGAGGCTGCAAAAATCGACGGGGCGTCACGCTCACAAATACTGCGAAAAGTTATCATCCCGATGGTAATGCCGTCTGTTACAATCAGCGTTTTCCTAACGCTTACAAATTCATTCAAACTATTTGACCAGAACTTGGCACTCACTGCGGGTGAGCCGTCAAAAATGACCGAAATGCTCGCGCTCAACATCTTCAACACCTTCTACGGACGCACAGGCTTCGAGGGTGTCGGACAGGCTAAGGCGGTTATCTTCTTTGTTCTTGTCGCCGTGATAGCCTTGCTCCAACTTTACTACACAAGAAAAAGAGAGGTGCAGGCGTAATGAACGAAAAGAAAGGGAAAAAAGGCTTACTCTTGACCATTATTTTTTCGATAATTTCCGTTATCTATATCGCTCCGATAATAATTATCCTCTACAACTCATTCAAGAAAAAAGCGTATATAGCAAAATCTCCGTTTTCTCTGCCAAATGAACAAACCTTTTCGGGATTTGAAAACTACACAAGCGGTATCAATAAAACCTCTTTTCTTTCCTCCTTCGGCTATTCGCTTTTTATCACGGTCGGCTCGGTGTTTTTGATACTTCTTTGCACCTCAATGTGTGCCTGGTATATCACAAGGAGTAAAAGCAAATTTTCAAAATGCCTGTATTTTCTCTTTGTTTTTTCGATGATAGTTCCTTTTCAAATGGTAATGTTCACCTTGTCGAAAACGGCAGATTTTCTGAAACTCACAAACCCCGTCGGTATCATTATCGTGTATCTCGGTTTCGGTGCGGGACTTGCGGTATTTATGTTCTCGGGTTTTGTCAAGGCTGTTCCGCTCGAAATTGAAGAAGCGGCGCTGATAGACGGTTGCTCTCCGTTGCAGACATTTTTTATGATTGTTTTGCCGATACTAAAGCCCACCGCTATTTCTGTCGGAATACTCGAAACAATGTGGATTTGGAACGACTATCTGCTCCCGTACCTTGTTTTGAATATAAAGAAGTACAAGACTATCCCGATTGCCATTCAGTACCTCAAAGGTGGTTACGGCTCTATCGACATCGGCGCGATGATGGCTATGCTCGTGCTTGCCATTATCCCGATTATTGTTTTCTATATCAGCCTGCAAAAATATATTATCAAAGGCGTAGCCGCCGGCGCCGTCAAAGGTTAATTGATAATTGACAATTGATAATTAAAGTTAGGAGTTAGTAGTTAGGAGTGAGGAGTTTTGGTTTTTGATTTCTAAAAACTAAATACTAAACACTAAAAACTATATTTGCTTGACAAATACAGACGGGCGTGCTAAAATATTAGACAGTTTAATACTATTGACAGTAAAGAGTGGGTCTTGACGGACCTGCTCTTTCGTATTGTTGAGGTGATTTTTTGGCTAATTCTAAAGGAAAAACCGTCACAGCAGTCGAAGAACTCGTAAAGCCATACGCAGAAGATTTAGGGCTTGATATCTGGGATGTTCGCTATCTCAAAGAAGGCTCACAGTGGTTTTTGCGTATCTTTATCGACAAAGACGGCGGGGTTGACATCAACGACTGCGAAAACTTATCGCGCGCTATCGACAAACCGCTCGACGATTTAGACCCGATTGAAAACGAGTACATCCTCGAAGTAAGTTCCCCGGGAATTGAACGCGAACTTGTAAGGGACGAACATTTTTTAAAATTTATCGGTGCAGATATAAAAGTAAAGATGATTCGCCCGATAGACGGTATCGGCAAAGAGTTTTGCGGTGTGCTGTCTTCATACGACAACGGTGAAATTACAATAACCGACCACAGCGGTGAGAACGAAATCACGGTAAATAAAAAAGATGTCGCAAGTATAAAACTTGACGACTTCGATTAAAAGAAAAATCAATATATCATTTATATAAGAAAGGTTGGATAAACAAAAATGGCAAGTAACAAAGAATTATTTGAAGCATTACGCTTGCTCGAAAAGGAAAAGGGTATTCCGGTAGACTATATGATAGCACAGATTAAAAAGGCTATCATGTCCGCTTGCAGAAATCTTTACGGCGGAAACGAAAATGTTGACATCAAAATGGATGACCAGAAAAATGCCTTTTCGGTAAAACTCAAAAAAGAGGTTGTTGAAGAAGTCGAAAATCCGAATTTCCAAATCAGCCTCGAAGATGCAAAACTTATCTCAAAGCGCGCTGCTGTAGGCAAAGAGGTTGCTATTCCTCTTGAGCCCAAGCAGTTTGGCAGAATCGCCGTTCAGACAGCGCGTTCTGTTATCCGCCAGGGTATCCGTGACGGAGAAAAAGGTCAGATGCTTGTTGAATTTAACTCAAAACAGCAGGAAATCGCAACCGCTACCATCGAGCGTGTTGACCCTGTTACAGGCAACGCAACCTTGAAATTCGGCAAAGCGGAATGTGTTCTTCCCAAGTCCGAACAAATCGGTAACGAACACCTTGTTGAAGGCGGTACAATCAAAATTTATGTTGCAGGAGTTAAAGAAAGCGAGCGTGGCCCGCGTGCTATTATCTCCCGTACACATCCCGATTTTGTAAAACGCCTTTTTGAAAAGGAAGTTCCCGAAATTTTCGACGGCATTGTTGAAATCAAGTCTATCTCCCGTGAGGCAGGCTCTCGTACAAAAATGGCTGTATTCTCCGATGACCCCGAAGTTGATGCTGTCGGTGCCTGCATAGGTACAAGAGGCGCAAGAGTCAACTCTATTGTTGATGAACTCGGCGGAGAGAAAATCGATATCGTTCTCTACTCCGAAAATCCCGTAGAGTTCGTTGCGGCGGCTTTGTCACCTGCCAATGTAGTTGAAGTCGTTGTTGACCCCGACGGTGCAAAAGCCTGCAAGGCTACCGTTCCCGACGGTCAGCTTTCCCTTGCTATCGGCAACAAAGGACAGAATGTTCGTCTTGCTGCAAAACTCACAGGCTACAAAATCGACATCCGTCCCGAGTCAGGTTTCTGGGGCGAGGATGAAGAAACTACAGAGGAAAACACAGACGAAGAATAATTTTTGACATAATATAAAGAAAGGAGAAACATATGAACACAAGAAAAGTGCCGTTAAGAAAATGCCTTGGCTGTAACGAAATGAAAGAGAAAAAAGAACTCGTTCGGGTTGTTCGTTCAAAAGAGGGCGAGATTTCTCTTGATTTAACTGGCAAAAAATCAGGCCGCGGTGCATATATCTGCAAAAGCAAAGCCTGCTTTGAAAAAGCAAGAAAAGCAAAGCGTTTTGAACGGGCGTTTTCGTGTATGATTTCTCCCGAAATTTTTGACCGTATCGCAGAGGAAATAGATAATGAATGACAAACTTTTGTCCTTTATCGGACTTTGTAGAAGAGCAAACAAGCTTTGCTACGGTTTTGATGCGGTCACTAAATCCGTAAACGAAAAGAAAGCACAACTTGTTTTGTTTGCAAATGATACATCAACCCATACGATTTCGGATATCGAAAATGTGTGCAAAAAATGCGGTGTAAAAACTCTCACACTCGGTTACAAAAAAGAGGAACTCTCTTTGTGTATCGGAAAAAACTGTGCCGTTATTGCAATTTGCGACAGCGGTTTCGCAAACAAAATCTGTGAACTTTTTGAAATGACGAAGGAGGTAAAATAGTATGGCTATTACTATAAAATATAAAGTCAAGGATGTCGCTGCCGATTTGGATATAACTTCAAAAGAAGTTATCAAAATCTTAAAAGACACTTGCGGTGTCGAAAAGAAGACAATGACAGCGTTGACAGAGCAGGAACTCGATGTCATTTTCGAGTGCTTTACAAAGCAAAACGAAGTTGAAAACTTTGACAAATACTTTGCCGTGCGCGACAAGGCTATCGAAAAAGCAGAAAAAGAAGCCAAAGTCCGCAAGGAAGAAGAAAAGAAAAAACAGGAAGAAGCAAAAGACAAACTGCGTCCCGAATCGGCAAAGAAGGGTACAAAAGAACCGACTCCCAAGAAGAAAAAGGAAGAAAAGGCTCAGACTGTCGACGATAACATCGACCTAAAAAGCGAGATTAAGTCCCGCCGTGGTACAGGCAGAGTTATCGACACATCTGCAGCAGAAGTCAATGTCGAAAGATATAACCAAAAATATGTTGATATGGCTTACGACAAAGTCAAAAACGAAAACAGTATGTCTTCCAAAAAGCAGAAGATTAACCAGCGCTCAAAGCAGAAAAACCGCAGAAGTGCAAAGCGCGAAACCGAGCAGGAAAGACTCAATCGTATCGACAAAGAGCGTAAGGCAAAGCAGATGACCATCTATATTCCCGAAGAAATCACCGTAAACGACTTGGCACTCAAGCTCAAAGCAACCGTTGCCGAAGTTGTTAAAAAGGCTTTCCTTATGGGTACTATGGTAACTGCAAACGACACAATAGATTTTGATACCGCTTCTCTTATCGCTATGGAATTTCACGCAAAGGTCGAAAAAGAAGTTGTTGTCACCATCGAAGAAAGAATTATCGACGAAACAGAAGATACAGACGACAACCTCGTTACCCGTGCTCCCGTTGTCGTTGTTATGGGACACGTTGACCACGGTAAAACTTCTATCCTCGACTATATCAGAAATGCAAAAGTAACCGAAAACGAAGCAGGCGGAATCACCCAGCATATCGGTGCTTACAGAGTAAAAATCAACGACAAGCCTATCACCTTCCTTGACACTCCGGGACACGAAGCGTTCACCACAATGCGTGCAAGAGGTGCACAGGTTACTGATATTGCTATCCTCGTTGTTGCCGCAGATGACGGTATTATGCCCCAGACAGTTGAGGCTATCAACCACGCAAAAGCCGCAGGCGTTTCCGTTATCGTTGCTATCAACAAAATGGATAAACCCGGCGCTAACCCCGAACAGGTCAAACAGCAACTCACAGAATACGAACTCATTCCCGAAGAATGGGGCGGAGATACTCCCTGTGTTCCCGTATCCGCTAAAACAGGTATGGGCATAGATGACTTGCTCGAAATGGTACTTCTCGTTGCAGAAGTAAAAGAACTCAAAGCAAATCCCGACCGTGCCGCAAAAGGTACTGTTATTGAAGCCCGCCTTGACAAAGGCAGAGGCCCAATCGCAACTATTCTTGTCGAAAACGGTACTTTGCATACAGGCGATGTTGTTATCGCAGGTACAACAGTCGGTCATGTCAGAGTTATGACAGACGATAAAGGCAGACAGGTCAAAACAGCCGGTCCTTCCGTTCCTGTTGAAATTACCGGTCTTGACGATGTTCCCACAGGCGGCGATACATTCAACGCCGTATCGGATGAGCGTCTTGCCCGTGAACTCGTCGACCAGAGAAAGCACCAGAAGAAAGAGGAACTGTTCAGCCAAAGAACAAAAGTCACCCTCGACAACCTTTTCGACCAGATGCAGTTGGGCGATGTAAAGGAACTCAAAATCATCGTCAAAGCCGATGTTCAGGGTTCTGTCGAGGCTGTAAGACAGTCGCTTGAAAAACTTTCAAATGACGAAGTAAGAGTCAACATCATCCACGGTGCCGTCGGTGCCGTCAACGAAAGCGACGTTATGCTCGCTAACGCTTCTAACGCGATTATCGTCGGCTTTAATGTTCGTCCCGACCAGACCGCACAGGTAAATGCAGAGCGTGACGGCGTTGATATGCGTCTTTACCGCGTAATTTACGATTGTATCGAAGAAATCGAAAGTGCTATGAAGGGTATGCTTGCTCCGAAAACAAGAGAAGTTATCCTCGGTACTGCCGAAGTTCGTAATATCATCAGAATTAAATCAGTCGGAAATATCGCAGGCTCTTATGTTAAATCCGGTAAAATCCAGCGTGGCGCAGGTGTTCGAGTTGTTCGTGACGGTATCATTATCGCAGACGACCATATCGGCTCACTCCAGCGTTTCAAAGACTCCGTAAAAGAAGTCAACGAAGGCTATGAATGCGGTATCGGACTTGAAAAATTCAACGATATCAAAGAAGGCGATATCTTCGAAGTATTCACCATCGAAGAATATCGTGAGGACTGAAAGAGCAAGGTTTTATAATGGCTAATCATAAATTAGGTCGTACCACCGAGGACATCAAAAGAGAACTGACAGCGATTTTAAGGGAACTCAAAGACCCGAGAATAACCTCTGTTTTCCTCTCAATAGTCAGAGTTGAAGTCACAAACGACTTGTCATACTGCAAAGTTTATGTCAGTGCCCTCGAAGGTATGGAAAAAGCAAAATCGGCTGTAAAAGGTCTTGTTTCCGCATCGGGATATATAAGGCGGGAGTTAGGGCAAAGGCTCAAACTTCGCCACATCCCCGAACTTATATTTGTCCCCTCGGATTCAATCGAATACAGTGCCGAAATTTCAAAAATACTTAACACTCTTGATATAAAGGAGTTTGACGATGAGACAGATAACACTTGATGAAGTTGTTTCTCTGTTGAAAGAAAACGATGATTTTCTCATCCTGACGCATCGCTATCCCGACGGAGATACACTGGGTAGTTCGTACGCTCTGTGCCACATTCTGCGAAAAATGGGCAAGAAAGCAAATGTACTGATAGACGGAAATTTGCCGAAACTTATGTCCTATCTTGCAGATGATTACGAGGAATTGTCTTTTGAACCCTCGTATATCATAAGCGTTGATGTTGCCGCACCCGCGCTTTTGGGTGAAAATATGACACAGTATAAAGACAAAATCAACCTTTGTATTGACCACCACGGCTCAAACACCATGGACGCAGAAAACATCTATGTCGATGCAAATGCAGCAGCCGCAAGCGAAATTATCTTTGAGATACTTGAACTTTGCGACATCAATATTGACAAAGATATCGCCTGTGCTCTTTACACGGGCATATCAACCGACACAGGCTGTTTTTGTTATTCAAACACAACAGAACGAACACACATCTATGCGGCAAAACTTATGTCACATTGTGACTGGAAAAAGATAAACCGCAAAAACTTCCAGACAAAAACTCGCTCCAAACTGAAAATGGAGCGAATGGTATATGACACCATGGAGTTTTACGCAGGCGGTAAATGTTCTATCATTTACATCACCCAGTCAATGATAAAAATGCTCAACGCAGGCGACGACGAAATGGAAGGTCTTGCCTCTATTCCGTCACAGGTCGAGGGCGTTTTGATGGGTATTACAATGCGCGAAAAGCCCGACGGTATTTTCAAGATTTCCGTTCGCACAAACGAAGGTATAAACGCCTCGGACTTTTGCAAACAGTTCGGTGGCGGCGGTCATCCCGGTGCTGCAGGCTGCACGATAAAAGGCGACCTCGCCTCGGTAAAATACAGGCTTATCAAAGCGTGTGAAGAAACCCTATGAACGGTGTAATCGTTATAAACAAAGAGGAGGATTTCACCTCTTTTGATGTTGTTGCCGTTGTACGAAAAACATTAGGCGAGAAAAAAGTCGGACATACCGGAACTCTTGACCCGAATGCAAAAGGTGTTTTGCCTGTGCTTTTAGGCTCTGCTACAAAAGCGCAGGATATCATAGAAAACCACGACAAACGCTACACAACGTCTTTTCGTTTCGGTCTTCTGACAGACACTCTCGACATCTGGGGAGAAGTGCAAAAAAAAGAAGAAAGCCATATCACAAAAGAGGCTCTCCTTTCCGTTTTGCTGAACTTTGTCGGAGATATTACCCAGATACCGCCGATGTATTCAGCGGTAAAAGTAAACGGTGTGCGCCTTTACGATTTAGCGCGTCAAGGCAAAGAAGTCGAAAGAACAGAAAGAACAGTCACCGTCTATTCAATAGAGCTTTTGGATTTTGATGAAAAAAATCAAACAGGTACTCTCGACATTTTCTGTTCAAAGGGAACTTACATAAGAACGCTGATTGACGATATCGCAAAAGCCCTTGACACAATCGGCACGATGACATCCCTCACCCGCACTGTTGCCTGTTCGTATACTCTCGCTGACGCGATAACGCTCAACAAACTCAAAGAGGCGGTAGCAAACGGTGATGTTAACAAGTACATCAAAAGTGTAGAAAGCCTTTTTGAAAATCACGATGAACTTGTCGTTTCCGACGCACAGGCATTCCGCTTTAAAAACGGAAATTCTCTTGATATAGAACGAACCGAATTGAGAAAATCCTCTGTCGAAGACAAAAAAATATTCCGAATAAAAGACAAAGAAAAAAACTTTATCTCTCTCGGAATAACCGACACCGAAAAAGGTGTTATAAAACTTTATAAACATTTTTAGTTTGACAATTCAAATTTATGTGCTATAATAAAAATACAAAGAGGTTACCGAATAGACGGTTGCCTTCACTGTTGGTTAAAGAATAACCGCTGGTTTGCAGGCCGGGCGGTTATTTTTTTATGATAATAAGTAATGCGATAAGCAAGACTAATGTTAAAATAACAAATGCTTCCTGTCCCATACTATCACCCTCCTTTCCGGAGGGTTTTTTCATAAAGTCCCTCCACAAAGAATTTGTGAAGGTCAACCGCCTATTACCGTTATGGTAACCTCTTCGGGTACTGTATGTACCGATGTGATGTTACCATATTAGACCATATTAGTCAAATTACAAAAATGTTTCATTATTTTCCGCAAAGAAAATCTATACTTCTTTCTATCGAGTCTTTTGATGTTCCGAAGTCTTTTCCGCGATTTTTGTAGTCATACATTTTTGAAAATTTCGTCACATCGTCAACTAAACTTTCAAGATATTTTTTGCAAAGATTGTTAGTCGCGGTGATAAATTCTTTTTTATACGCTTTTTTCAATCTGCTGTCATTTTTGACGCATTTCATAACAAGCGAATAATGAGAAAGGCACAAAAACTCCTGGCTTTCGTAAGATTTTCTGAAGTTTTCATCCTCACAAAATTCTGCAAAAACGGTAGAAAGAAAATGTACCGTGTCGTGTTCAATCCTGTCACAGATATAGCAAGATGACATCAACTGTGCTATTCCCTTTTGTTGGGCGGTAGTTGGAATTTTTTTGCTGTTTTGAGGAAGTAGATTTTGCTTTATTTCATCAAGGTGAGTTTGCAGTATCAAAGCATTTGAAAGGCGAGGCCCTTTTTCTGCCATAAGGTCAAAATGCTTTTTGCAAAAACCTTTTTTGTTTGTAATTATGCGAACATCGGGAGCCATCATTGCAGGTCCTGTCGTATATTCAACATAGATGTCTTCAAGCATTTTTTCTATCCTGCAGATAGGACAACCGCAGGTCTCCCCGAATATATCGTGAATAGGAATATTGCAGATATTTTCTTTCATATCTTTCACCACCATTTTCATTATAGCATAAATAATTAAAATATGGTATACTATATCAAATATTACTTTCGGAGAACGATATGAAAACAGAGATTTTGAAAAACGGGATAGCTTTTGTCGGTGTAAAAGACCTCGATTTACGAGAGACGCTTGACTGCGGACAGGCTTTTCGCTGGGAAGAAAATGATGACGGCTCTTTTTTCGGAGTTGTTAAAAAACAAGCAGTAAATGTTTATCTTGAAAACGACACGCTGACGCTTTTAGGAGCGACAAAAGGCGACACGGATATGTGGTACGATTACTTTGACTTTTCGCTTGACTACGGCAAAGTAAGAGAAAAACTTTCAAAAACCCACAAGGTTATGAATGACGCCGCAAAGTACGCCCCGGGAATAAGAATACTCAAACAAGAGCCGTTTGAAGCTCTTATTTCTTTCATCATTTCACAAAATAACAACATTCAAAGGATAAAGAAAATAGTAAAAAGCCTTTGCGAAAACTTTGGTGAGCAGATAAATGAAAACGCTTATGCTTTTCCGACAGCAGAAAAACTTTCAACACTTTCCAAAGAAGATTTAGGCATTTTGAAAGCGGGCTTTCGCGACAGGTATATCCTCGACGCGACAAACAAAGTAAACAGCGGTGAAATCGTCTTTGATGAGATACGAAAACTCCCTTACAACGACGCTCAAAAAAGCCTTATGAAAATCACGGGTGTCGGCAAAAAAGTTGCCGACTGCACCTTGCTTTACGGTATGCACAGGCTCGAGTCCTTTCCGCTTGATGTGTGGATGAAAAGGGCGATGAAAGTTCTTTTCGACGGAGAATCTCCCGAGATTTTCGGCGAATATGCAGGCATAGCACAGCAATATATTTTTCATTATTCGCGAATGCACAAAGAACTTTTTGCTGAAAAATGATTTACAAATTATTACATAAATAAATTTTACCTCGGTACAAAAAATAGTATCGAGGTGATTTTTTTGAACGACAACGAATTACTTGCATTCATTTCAAAAAACTCTTTGATGGGGGTTATCGGTATCAACTCGGTTGTCCCTTTTGCAAAAAGCAAAGGGATGAAACGCGAACTGAATAACCAGCGCAAAGAGTACGGCAAAATCTATCGTACCGCTTCAAAAGCGATAAGACGAAATGACGGCGAGCAAACAAGAATAAGCCCATACGCAAGAAAAATGACGGATATGCTGTGTTCGATAAAACTAAAGCGAGAACACTCCGACTCGAAAATTGCCGAAATGATGATAGAAGGCAGTGCTATGGGCGTTACAAAAATAATAAAACACAAACGCAACTACTCGGGCAAAGACAAAAGGATAACAAACCTTGCCGAAAAACTTTTAAAAACCGAGGAAAACAACATCAACAATATGAAAGCCTTTCTGTAAATCTCTATTGAAAATCTTCTTTTGTTATGTTAATATATACTCACTACTTAAAAAATGAGGAGTATATATGTCACAAAATGATTTTGTAATAAAAGACGGTGTTTTGGAAGGCTATAACGGCACAGATGAAGAGATTACCATTCCAAGTGAGGTAAAAGAAATCGCAAGTTTTGCCTGCTGTAAAAACGACAAACTCAAAAGCGTTATTATCCCGAACAGCGTAGTTACTATCGGAGATTCGGCTTTCAAGGATTGTTTTTATCTTGAAAAGGTCGTTATCGGTAATGGCATAAATATTATAAAGCCCAACGCTTTTGAAAACTGCTCAAAACTTACGGAAGTTATTATGCCGACGAACTTGGAATATATTTCGTCAAAGGCTTTTGCAAATACCGGTATCCGCTATATCTGGCAAAATAATAACCGTTGTGCTACCTGTGGCGGAAAATTCAAAGGTTTGATAAAACCGAAATGCTCAAATTGTTTGAGATACAAAGATTACTGATAAAATCCTACCTTCTGTGATAGATTATCCGTCACAGAAGGTTGTTCTTTTTTGCTATTGATAAATTTTCTTTGCATTTATTATCTTAGTAAAAAATTATATTGAAAATCAACTTTCATTATGATATATTGTATATACGCAGACAAGGGGGCGAAAGTATGGAAAAATTTGTTATCACCGTAAATCGTTGCTGTGGCTCAAACGGAGCATCAGTTGCAAGAAAGGTAGCTGAAAAACTTGGTATCGGTTTTTATGACCGCGACCTTATTGACCTTGCAAGCGAGCAAAGCGGTATAAGCCTTGAACTTTTTGCCGCAGCTGACGAAAGAGTAAAGAACTCACTGCTTACTCGTATTTCAACTGACGAATACGACGGCACCCTCATCACTCCCGAATCGGACGACTTTGACGACTACCAAAAACTCTTTGACTATCAGGCAGATGTTATAAGAAATCTTGCTAAGAAAGAGTCTTGTGTTATCGTCGGTCGTTGTGCTGACTATGTTCTCTTGAATGAAGATGTAAATCTTGTTCGAGTTTTTGTCGGTGCAAGAGACCACACCTGCGTACAAAACGAAATGAAGCGTCTCTCTATCACCAACAAGCAGGCAAAAGAGCGCATCAACAAAATCAACACTTACCGCAAAGAGTACTATCATCACCACACGGGACGCCGTTGGAACAGCGCAAGAAACTACGACATTTGTATCAGTACAACTGTGCTGTCAACCGATGAATGTGCCGACATTATCATACAATACTTAAACAAAGCTTTGAAAAAGGACTAAAATGGAAAACAAAAACAGAACCAACAAAAAGGCAGCACTAATCTCACTTTGTATATCCGTTGTCGTGCTTGCTGTGGTAACGGCTGCCGCCTTGATTTACGAAAACATAATGAATGTCAAATTTGATATAACAGGTATGATAATCGCCGATGTTATCGGCTTTCTTATCATATTCGCAATAGTATATCACTTTGAAAAACCACCGAAAGAATAGAAGTAAAACTGCTGTGACTATTTCGTCACAGCAGTTTTAGTATTTAGTACCTAGTTTTTAGTTTTTAGTAAATTCAAATCGACAAACCTTGTAGCCTCCCCTTGTGAGGGGAGACCTATAAGGTAATATTTATATTTATTTAATTTTCCTTGCCTCGATATAATATCTCTTGTCGTTTGCGTGGCCCATTGAGAAAGTTTTTCTCGGCAAAGAACCGTCTTGTTTTACTGCGTCAAAAAGTTCGTTTTTCTGCATTCCCTCGAAGATAAAACCGAGGGCTTTTTCTTTTTTGCACAGGTTCTTTACAACATCTTCGCCGTGGATATAGTCAACTGTGACCTCCGTGTGTTTTTTGAGATACTCGTCAATAAAACTTTGCAAAGTTCCGACAGGAAGTTTCGACGTTGCGTTTACAACAAGTTTGCCCGAATTTTTGCTTGAAATATATTCAAATTCGTGCTTAACATCTGACGGATATTTTTTCTGATTTTCTTCAAATGCTTTGATAAAATCTTCTTCGTCAACATTGAAAAGCACTCTGTAAATAGGCTCAAATTCAATCGACTTGTCGTGGATGTTGACTATCTCGACAAGGGCATAACGGGCACGCTCGCTTTTTGAAAGGTTGTAACATTCTTTCGCGGTAGCAAGAGAATGGTTGCCGTCGCCGACTGCAAAAAGAAGTTTATCGTCGCTGTTTGCGATAAGGCTTTCAAGAGCCTTCTGCACATTTTCTATCGTCTTTTCGTCGAGAAAATATCCGCTGATATGACCGCCGTCTTTCATCAAATCGAAATCGTAAGCCTTTTTGTATTCGCCTTTTTTGTCGGATATAGGCTCGATAACGGTTTGCTTTTCGTCATCAAAGAGCAAGAGGATATGGGGCATTTCCAAAGACGCGTCTTTTCTTATCTGCACTCTCGGGGGAATACGCTCCAAAACGGTCTGCTCGGTTGCGCGGATAAGTGAATGTGAGCCTTTGTTGTAGTCGTAGTCTTCAAGGTCAATCAAACCGACAATACCTTTTCTTACCGTGTTGTTTGACTCACGCTCAACATAAATCATTGAGTTTTCAAAGGTATCAAAAACACCGCTTGAAAGATATTTTCCCATATTCTCGTTTATCATTTCAATGCGCTGTTCTTTGTTATCGCCCAAATAAACTTCGGGAAGAATAATGTTCAAAGCAGAGGAAGTATCCCCCACGATATTCTTCGCATCTTCCCAGTATTCGGGCTCGCTTGTGTACTGGTCGCAGGCAATAACCGCCCATTTTTCAAAATCTTTTTTCGGCAGTAAAATATCCGCCGAGTTAAAATGATATTTCATAATTTTCCTCTTTTCTTGCAGAAAATTTATTTAAGATTCTTTAATTTTTCTACTTCAAAATCCAACTTCGGCGGGTTTTCAAGATAGTCTAAAATCTCGTCGATATTGCTTGAAAACTTACAAAGCGACAAGGTATCTTTTGCTACAAAATTCTTTATTGCAAGCGATTCCATAAAATCAACGAACGGGTCATAAAATCCTTCTACATTGAAAACGGCAATCGGCTTTTCGTGTCTTTTAAGCTGACGCAAAGTAAAAATTTCCATGAATTCGTCAAGTGTTCCGATACCGCCGGGAGTTATGATAAAGCCGTCGCTTTCGCTTTCGAGCAGTTGCTTTCTCTCGCGCATTGTTTCGGTGTAGAGATACTTTGTGCAACTATCAAAAAGCAAGCCGTCAACCTGGAAAAAAGTCGGTGAAATACCGAGTGAAGTTCCGTTTTCGCTTTTTACACCTCTTGCACAAGCGCCCATCATTCCCATAGAGCCTCCGCCGAAAACAAGCGAATGCCCACGCCTTGCAATTTCTTTTCCGAGTGCTTCTCCGGCATTTTTGTAGATATCGTCAATCTTGTCGGATGCCGCACCGTAAACGCAAATTCTCATTTATCTGTCCCTCCTACTAAATATTTAACCTATCAGCCTCCCCTTGTCAGGGGAGGTGGCAAGCCTAACGGCTTGTCGGTGGGGTAGTCTATACAAGTTTTTAGTGTTAAGTTTTTACGCAGAAGCCTCAAACTGTGAGTTATAAAGTTCTGCATAGAAACCGCCCTGTTCGAGCAGTTCTTTGTGAGTACCTTTGGCGATAATATCGCCGTCTTTGAGTACAAGTATCATATCGGCATTTCGTATGGTTGAAAGTCTGTGAGCAATAACAAATGATGTTCTGCCGACAGTAAGTGCGTCCATAGCCGATTGGATAATCCTCTCAGTTCTCGTATCAACCGAGGATGTTGCCTCGTCGAGTATGAGCAAGGGCGCATTTTCTATCATAGCGCGCGCAATGGTAAGTTGCTGTTTTTGTCCTGCGGACAAAGTAGTTTTGTCATCAAGTACAGTATCGTAGCCCTGCGGTAGGGTGCTTATAAAGTGGTCGATACCAACCGCCTGGCAGGCTTTTTTGAGTTCTTCGTCGGATACATTTTCTTTTGAATATACAAGGTTTTCTCTGACAGTTCCTTCAAACAGCCAAGTATCTTGAAGCACCATACAGAAAAGGTCGTGGACATTTTCGCGGGTGAGGGATTTTATACTCACATCGTCAATGAAAATATCACCGCTGTTTGTTTCATAAAAACGCATAAGCAGGTTTACGATAGTTGTTTTGCCTGCGCCCGTCGGACCGACAATGGCAACTTTCTGTCCCGCTTTAACATCTGCGGAAAAGTCTTTGATGATAATTCTGTCTTCGTTGTAGCCGAATTTCACATGAGAGAAAGTAACATCGCCTTTGACTTTTTCGAGTTTTTCTGTCTTTTTGCTTTCGTCTTCGAGTTCTTCCTCTTCAAGATATTCAAATACTCTTTCGCTTGCGGCTGCTGTACTTTGCATATTCGAGAACGACTGGGCAATCTGTTGCAAGGGGTTAGTAAACTGTCTTACATAAATAGTAAACGCAACGATAACACCGAAAGAAATATGACCGTTCATAGTAAGCAGCGCACCGACAACACAAACAGCAACGTAACCAAGATGACCGATAAAGTTCATCAGCGGGAACATAAGTCCCGAAAGTGCCATACTCTTGAAAACGCTGTCACGAAGGTGGCGGTTAATTCGCGAGAATTCCTCTTTTGCTTCTTTTTCGGCGTTGTATGCCTTTACGATATTGTGTCCTGTGTAAATTTCTTCAACGTGACCATTAATTGCGCCCAAGTGTCTTTGCTGGCGTGAAAAATGCTTCTGCGAATTTTTCATAATCAACGACATAAAGAAAAATCCGATAATGGTTGCGCCGACAGCAGTAAGCGCCAACCATATATTTGTGATGAGCATCATCAACAACGCACCGAGGAAAAGTGTAACGGAAGTTATCAGTTGACCGACGCTTGAGTTTAGTGTCATTCCGATTGTATCAATATCGTTTGTAATTCGTGAGAGTACATCACCGAAAAGAACTTTGTCAAAATATTTAAGCGGCAAGCGGTTAGTCTTTTCGGTAATATCGGTACGCAGGCGTTTTGATATTTTCTGCGTAACGGTTGCCATAATAAATTGCTGGGTAAAATTCAGTATCCAACTGCCCGCATACATACAGGCAAGAATGATACAGATACCTGTAACTTTGTCAATATCAATGCCCGTGAGCAGTCCCGCCGTGATAGTGTCAACTATCTCGCTTAATTTGTTCGGTCCCATAAGCGACAAAACAGTTGATGCCATAGCACTGACTATTGCGATAATAATAAAAGGCATTTCGCGTTTTGAATATCTTATGAGTTTGCCCCAGGTGTTTACAAAATCTTTCGGTTTTTCTACTCCCATACCGGCGCCGTGTCCGGGACCTCTGCGCGGTGAGTTTTTCAAAGTTGTTCCTGCGCCGATGAACTCTTGCTTTTTCTTCTTAATCATTTTCGAGTTCCTCCTCGCTCAACTGTGAAAGTGCAATTTCTTTGTAAACCTTGCAGTTTGACAGAAGTTCTTTATGTTTGCCGATACCCGCAATTCTACCCTTGTCAAGGACAATAATTGTGTCGGCGTCTTTTATTGTACCGATACGCTGGGCAACGATAATATTCGTCGTGCCTGCTGTTTCTTTTTTCAAAGCGTCACGGAGCGCCTTGTCGGTCTTGTAGTCGAGCGCCGAGAAAGAGTCGTCAAAAATGAGTATCTCGGGGTTACGGCAAATTGCACGCGCAATGCTGATACGCTGTTTTTGTCCGCCCGAAACATTCGAGCCTCCCTGTGCGATTTCGCTTTCGTACTTGTCGGGTTTGCTCTCTACGTAGTCCGTTGCCTGAGCGATAGCAATAGCACGCTTGACATCGTCTTCGGTGTAGTCGTCTTTGCCGTTGTCACCAAAGGCAACATTCGTATTTATCGTACCGGAAAACAAAACCGCTTTTTGCGGAATATATCCGATTTTGTTATGCAAAGTTTCGAGTTTATAGTCCTTAACATTTACACCGTCAACAAGGACTTCGCCCTTTGTTGCGTCGTAAAATCTTGTGATAAGATTTACAAGCGTTGTTTTACCGCAACCGGTTGAGCCGATAATAGCAACAGTATCGCCTTTTTTCGCCTTGAAACTGATATCTTCGAGGACATAACCGCCTGCGTCGGGGTATTTAAAGTCAACATCTCTAAATTCAACCTCGCCGACAATACCGTTATCAACAGTGTCAAGGTCGCCGTCAGTTACAGACGGTTTTGTGTCGATAACCTCGTTGATTCTCTTTGAAGCGACCAAGGCTCTCGGTGCCATGATGAAAATCATATTCAGCATCATAAATGACATAATAACCTGCATAGCATAAGCAGAAAAAACGACCATATCCGAGAAAAGTCCTATTTTTTCCTGTATCATACCGGCAGAGTTGATTATGTACGCACCTATCCAGTAAACCGCTACTGCAAGTCCGTTCATAATAACGAGCATAGAGGGTATCATAATAGCCATTATGCGGTGTGCCGTAAGGTTATTAGATGTAATCTCCTCGTTTGCAACTTCGAATTTATTTTTCTGATAATTTTCGGCATTATATGCACGGATAACACGAAGTCCCGTAAGGTTTTCTCTTGTGATACGGTTGATGTTATCGGTAAGTCCCTGAATTTTCTTAAATCTCGGCAGAGCAAAGACAAAGCAAATTGCAAGAATAATACAAACAAGCACAATGGCTATTCCCGTTGAAAGAGTCCACTGCCAGTTTTTGTCTGCAATTTTGGTGATAGCCCAAACAGCCATAATCGGTGCTTTTATAAGTGCCTGCATACCAAAAGAAATAACATTTTGCACTTGGGTTATATCGTTTGTTGAACGGGTGATAAGTGATGCGGTTGAAAACTTGTTTATCTCATTTAGTGAGAAAGATTCAACAGAATCATAGAGTTTTGCTCTTACCGCAAAAGAGTAGTCGGAAGCTACCTTTGCCGAAAAGATAATAACGGCGACGGTAACGACAAGACTGCCAAAAGCGCAAGCGAGCATCTTAAGTCCCGCTGTGATAACCTCACTAAGTTGTGAGCCCTCTGTCTGTACAAGGGTGGTTATCTGCGCCATATAATCGGGCAATTTCAAGTCGAGCCACACAGACGCGGCAACAAGCAGCACCGTAACTGCGATAAGCCCCCAGTCCCTTTTCGATAAATGTTTTAGAATACCTTTCATAATTCGCCTTCTATCCCATAATATTACCATTATATTATACCACAATCTGTAAATATAATCAACAGCCCTTATATCGGATTTTATATAAAATAAACCTTCCTGCAAAATTTCACAGGAAGGTTTCAAAATACAATGTTATTTTACTATGATTTTTATGTGTTCGTTGATGTTTTCAATGATTTTCTGTTGCTGTAAACTGTCGAATTTCATAAAGATAATGCCCAGTGCCTTTGACGCATTATCAAAGTATGATACCTTATCCCCATTAGATAGATACAGACATTTTTTTACGATGTGCTTTTCGATTTCATCATCAAATTCGATAGCCTTTAGAACACCGTTTTCTTTGCTGTGCAGGTTATATGTTGCATAAAAACACGGTTTTTCGTTGATTTCTTTGGGCTTTATCT
Organism: Candidatus Ruminococcus equi; assembly: GCA_018065465.1. GTDB lineage: Bacteria > Bacillota > Clostridia > Oscillospirales > Acutalibacteraceae > Ruminococcoides > Ruminococcoides equi. The sequence goes on along the minus strand of JAGHTC010000050.1, from coordinate 8,419 downwards.
CTACTCCCATAGCAGTTTGAACCGACATTTCCACTAAATCAACATCGAAAATCATATTGAGCAAGTCGGGTATCATATTTCCGCCTGCTCGGGGCCCTGCGTCAATAATGTAGCATTTGCCGTTTTTATCAATTATCAGTTCAACATTCATCGCACCAAAGCGAATACCGATATCGCTGACAAGTTTTTGCAAAGTATCTTTTACTAAATCTATCTGTGCAGATGATAAATCAAGAGGATAACTTTTTCCGACAGGAACAAGAGAATTCACTTCATCTCTTAAGCAATTTAAGAGTCCCCACAGATAGACTTTTGAATCAAGAACAAAAATATCTCCGCCGACTATATATCGGTGGTCTTTTTCGATATATTCTTCGATAACAACTCGTTTTGCCCTTGAATACGAAAAAGCAAAATCCAGTGCTTCTCTGATATTTTCCTTACTTTTTAAGACCGAAACTCCCTTTGAACCGGAAGAGTCAACAGGCTTTACAATAATCGGAAAACTAAATCTGTCACAATCTTTTATTGCGTCATCAATACTTGAATATCCCTTTGAAAGAGGTACAGCAAAGCCGTTTTCTTTCAAAAAATTACGAAACAAATCTTTGTTGCACAAAGTGTTTACGGCTGTAAAAGGGTTAGTCGGCAAATTCAGTTTTTCCGCAACATAAGCCGCAACGGGGGCGGCGGGGTCCGTTGCATAAGCAAGAATTCCGTCGATTTTTTCATCTTCTGCGACTTTGAGGATTGCCTCCTTGTCAGTCGTGCTGACAAGATAAAACTTGTCCGCATAATGCTGGCCGGGATTATCGGGAAGATAGTCGCACAAAATGGTATAATATCCTAATTTTTTTGCGGTTTTTATCGCAACAATCTGTTGTGCAGAGCCGCCGAGTAGTAGTATTTTCTTCATACATTATCCCAAATCAAATAATAATCTAACTTTTTTATTTTATCATTTTTATCTGCCTTTTGCAACATAATGCGACATCATATTACAACAAATTTTGTATAATAACATATCATAAGGCAAAAAACCGGCAGGAAAAACACCAAAAAAGCCAAAGAAAATCTGCCTTTTTTAGCATTGTAGACAAAATGCACAGTAAATATTTGACATTAATCACAAATAGGTGTAAAATTTCTTCTATATGTAAAGGAGGGATACCGATATTATGGAAAATTATCTTGTTATTTTCACCTTTGTCGGCTCACTTTTAGCAATTGTTTTTGCGGTAATTATGGCAAAAAGAGTACTCTCTTTTGATGAGGGTACGGAAAAAATGATAAAAATTTCGCGCTCTATCAGAAGCGGAGCAAACGCCTACTTAAAAAGGCAGTACTCAATAGTAGCAATTTTCTTTGCTGTTATGTTTGCAATACTTTGCATTATGGCAACATTTAAAATGCTCACTTGGTTTGTTCCCTTTGCTTTTGTAACAGGTGGATTTTTCTCGGGACTTTCGGGCTTTGTCGGTATGAAGATAGCAACCGCGGCAAACGACAGAACGGCTAACGCTTGTCGTACCGGTCTTAACAAAGGACTTCGTGTTGCTTTTTCGGCAGGCTCTGTTATGGGCTTTACCGTTGTAGGTCTCGGTCTTCTTGACATTTCCATTTGGTTTGCACTTCTTAAATACGCTTTCGGATGTTCTCCGTCTGAGATTACATCCGCTATGCTTACATTCGGTATGGGTGCATCGAGTATGGCACTCTTTGCCCGTGTCGGCGGCGGTATATTTACAAAGGCTGCCGATGTCGGTGCCGACTTGGTCGGTAAGGTTGAAGCGGGTATTCCCGAGGACGACCCGAGAAACCCCGCCGCTATTGCTGATAATGTCGGTGACAATGTCGGTGATGTAGCAGGTATGGGCGCAGACCTTTATGAATCTTATGTCGGCTCTGTTATCTCGGCATCTGCTTTGGGTGTTGCCGCTTTCGGCGGAGAAATCAAGGCTATGGCTGTTCCGATGATAATGGCTGCTGTCGGTATCGTCTGTTCGGTAATCGGTACTTTCTTTGTTCGCACAGGCGAAAGCACAGCACAAAAAACCTTGCTCAAAGCACTTAGAAGAGGTACAAACCTTTCGGCTATACTTATTGCGATTGTTGCTTTCCCGCTTATCTGGTTTATACTCGGAAAAGAAAACATCGGTTTTTACTTTGCTATCCTTTCGGGACTTGTCGCAGGCGTATTAATCGGTCTTTCCACAGAATATTTTACATCCGATTCATACAAGCCTACAAAACGACTTGCAGAAAAATCCGAAACCGGTTCTGCTACTATCATTATCGGCGGTACGGGACTCGGTATGCTTTCAACTGCTATCCCGATTGCTATTATCGGCGTTTGTATTCTCGTTTCGTATTTTGTTTCCGGTAAAGGCGAAGTTTCCATGGGACTTTACGGAATTGCCCTTGCGGCTGTCGGTATGCTCTCAACTTTGGGTATCACTCTTGCTACCGATGCTTACGGCCCTGTTGCCGACAATGCAGGCGGTATTGCCGAGATGTCGGGACTTGAACCCGAAGTAAGAGAAAGAACCGACGCTCTTGATTCATTAGGAAACACCACTGCCGCTACAGGCAAAGGCTTTGCGATTGGCTCTGCGGCTCTCACAGCCCTCGCACTTATCGCTTCATATATCGAAAAAGTTGCCGAAGTTAAAGGCACTGCTTCATTTACAGCTTTGTTCGATGAATTCTCTATCATGGACCCGTCTGTATTGGTCGGACTTTTCATCGGCGGATGTCTGCCGTTTGTATTTGCCGCCCTTACTATGGACGCTGTCGGCAAAGCGGCACAAAGCATTGTTATTGAAGTAAGAAGACAGTTTAGAACTATCAAAGGTCTTTTAGAAGGCGAAGCCGACCCCGACTATGCAACCTGTGTTGATATGTGTACAAAGTCAAGTCTTAAGAAGATGGTACTGCCCACATTGGTCGCAGTTATCACTCCTGTTGTTGTCGGACTTATCCTGGGATATAAAGGCGTTGTCGGACTGCTCGCAGGCGCAACCGTAACAGGCTTCTTGCTTGCTATCTTTATGAGTAACTCCGGCGGTGCTTGGGATAACGCAAAGAAATATATCGAAACAGGCCACAACGGCGGTAAAGGAAGCGAACAGCACAAAGCGGCTGTTGTCGGCGATACAGTAGGCGACCCGTTCAAAGATACATCAGGCCCGTCAATCAACATTCTTATCAAACTGCTTTCGATGGTATCCATCGTATTTGCCGCTTTGGTAGTCAACTTCTCAATTATGTAATCAATAGCAAAAAGGCTGTGACGATTTCGTCACAGCCTTTTTTAGTACTTAGTATTTAGTTTTTAGTATTTAGTAAAATCGCTTTGCGATTTTTCTTTAATTATCAATTAGTTGAACGCACTCGTTCAACCATCTGTCCTATTCTTGTATGCGTTTCGTATGATGCGAGATATTTTTGTATCAAAGTTGCGTCTACAATTTCAACAGTTTTGTTTTCATCAACATCGGAAGCAAACTCATCGTACTTGTCCATATCGTACTTTGCAAGCACCTTTTGTATTGTTGTTGCGTCCACAATCGTGATGTTTTCATCGGTGTCGCTGTCACCGAGCAGTACATACTCTTTTTCTTCTTCAAACAGGTCGTTTGCAAGTTCGAGTGTGAAGTAGTCATACTGTACCGAGTTCTTTGTTATATTCATATTCCTGTCAAAGAAGTTCTCGGTGTCATAGAGGACTGTTATTTTGTGCTGACCTTTTGTAAGTTTTATCGGCAGGTGCGTACTTGTCTGATAGTAGAAGTTCATAACGGGGAACACAAGCGAGCCGACATCTTTACCGTCGACATAGACAGAACGAATAGCACAGTTTGTTGATGAATTTGTTTCGCCTTTGTTGTTGTAAACGCAAGAAAGAAGATATACACCCTCTGTTTCAATATTGGCATTTACAATAACAGGATAAGTATTTGTCATAGTATCATCAACAACACCGCTTCCCGAGTAACCCGAGGGAGAAGTTCTGAGGTTTGCTTTTTTGTATGTTCCCGACTCCGCTTCAATCTTTATCTTTGTTTGGCTCGGCCCTACTTGTATAGGTTGTGAAAATTCCGACCAAACGCCGTCTTTGGAAATTGATACAAGGCTGTAGCAACGGTAAACGGATGTATCTACCTTGTAGGTGTTTGAAGTCAAATCAATGTACTGTGTGCCGTCGTAGAGTTTATATGTAAGTCCTGCCTGTTTTTCAAAAGTCAATACTCCGTTTGAGTACGAAAGTTTCGGCAGTGACGGACAAACAACATGGTTTTTCTCGTCGTTTAGGTTCATTTTGTGAGTTGCTTTTGAATCTGTAACGGTGATTTCGATATTATGGGTACCGGTAGCGTTTGATGGAAGGATGTAGTCTGCGGAAACCTCTTTACCGTCAACTGTAATCTTTGATACTGTGTCGCCCTCACCGCTTAATGTAATATTGAGTTTTGCGTTTCGATAAGGATAGGAAGAAAGGGTGAAAGGTCCTTTGCACCAAGAGGGGATAAACGGCTTAAATGATAATCCTTCCTCAGTGTATTCCATACCGAAAAGCACCTTGTAGTAACCTGAAAGGGTAGCCGCAATAGACCATAACTGGCGGTCAGACTCAAGGCCCTGTCCTGTTGTAAAGTCGATAACCTCTTTATTTGTCAGGTATTCTGCCGCACCTCTTACGCAGGAGTTAAAGATTTCTTGTGATACCTCATTATAACCGTGCTGTTTTGCACCGAGCATAAGTGTTGCTTCCCAGCCGGGCCATACACCGCGGTTGTGGTAAACCTTGTTTGCATTGTGCAAGGTACCCTGCTTTTGCGGGTAGACTGTCGGCGCACCGTAGGTGACAAGCGGATAGTTTTCTAAAATTGATTTTATCTGCTGTTCTGTACCGACATCAAACATTGTTGCATATCCGTTAGAGATAACATCGGCTTTGTAAGCAAGCGGTGAACCCATATATGACGGATACTCCCAGGCGGCATATACCGACAGGTCATCGCTCCAAAGTCTTTCGGAAATCGACTTTTCAAGCGACTCTGACATATCTTTCCACATTTTGCTTTCATTTGCGTCCTTGTTGAGGATGGATGCACATCTTGACATAATCTCAAGGACTCTTGTGTAGATAATATTGACGGAAGCCGCTTTGCTTTCTGCGATATTCGGCAAGCCGTTTTGTATTGTTTCGCTTACCCAGTCGGGGTAGGTCTGGTCACGCCAGTCAGTACCGCAGGTTTCACCTTTATAAAGTTTTGAATATTCATCGTAGGCAACATTCAAGTCTTGTTCAATCGTATTTTTTGCAATCGGATAGAAGTATTCGAGAACACTCTTGTCGCCTGTTGAAAGATAAATCTCCCAAACAGAAAGCATGGTTATAATTTTGTCGGTAGACACGGGGTACGAACCGCCCGAGCCTGTGTCTTCTTCAAAGGTTTCAAGTCCCTTTGTGCCGACTACCTTTTCTTTTGCACAGTTGAGTGCAATTTGCGGGAAAATATCGGCAAGGCTGTACTGACAAGCCATAGCGGTATCGCGAGTCCAGACTTTCTTCCAGTTTACGCCTGTGTAGAACGCTGTACCGTATTTGCTTTCAAACTGGTTGAGAATAGACTCTTCAACCGAAAGATTATACACAGCCTCCAAAAGCGGAGAATTAGCCGCAGTGAATTTCGGTGCAGATGAAATGTCTGTTTTAAGTTCCCATGTTTTTGTTTCGCCCAAGGCGTTTGATGTGATGCTCGTACCTGATGTTGCAGACGCTTCACCCAAAGTATCGAAAACCTTGTCCTCACTTAATGTATAGAAGTATGACGAAAACTCTGCACTAAACTGCGAACTTGTATAGAACGCGGGAACATAGCCGTATTGAGCATAGCCGTCTTGTTTTTCAAGGTTAACGGATTTTGTAATATCGCTGAAACTCATCAAACGGAAATTGCCCGTTGAACGGTCAATATACCATTTGCCCGCATCGGTAGTGTTGCCTGTTTTTGAACAAAGAACACTGCTTCCCGAATAGTAGATAAAGTTTCCTGTCTTATTATTTCTTATGTAATACACATTATCGGTTGCGGTAGGAATAATATCCCAGTAGGTATTACCGTCGTTTTTGTTCGTTGTATAACCTAATTTACCGTTTGACTCTGTGAGTATTTCGTTGTTATGCTCTGCCCAGGCACAGGTAAAGCGTACTTTGTCGGTTTCTTTCTTAATATTTAGCAAGTTTGTATCTCCTTTTATGGGGGTAGCGTGGTACAGTCTTGTGTTGGTGTTAACTTCCATCAAAAGGGTAGTTTGCTGTGAAAAATCAAGTTTTGCGTTTTCATCGGGCACATTAAACGACCAATCTGTGTTTGCAAACTTGTATTCATATTTATCCTTGGCAAAAGTTGCTTTAATCAAATAGTTGCCGTTGCCCATATCGGTCATTTTATACCCTGCGGGAATATCCCAGCCGTTGAAAGTACCCCGAAGGTAGATATCGCCGTATGACGCCGCCGATGTGCCTATAGCACAAACCGAGAATAGACCGAAAATGATAGAAATAGAAAGTATCAGTGAAAAAATCCTTTTCATAGTAACCTCCGAAAAATAGCGTTAATGCAAAAAGGCTCTGCCGATTTGACAGAGCCGAAATTTAAGAAATCAGAAAGTGAAATCCTCGGGAGATTCTTCATCAGCCTTTTTTTCTTCTGTTTCGCTGACGGCAGAAACTTCTGCACTTTTTATTTTTTCCTCTTCTTCTTTGATAAGCCTTTCGATATCTGCGCTTTCGATATCCAAAGCAGATTCGGTATCAAAAACTTCTTCGACGCTGTCGACAACTTCGTCAGCCGCATCTTCAATATCAAGTTTTACATCTTCTGCTTTATTTGCAGCCTTGTTTTTCAGGTCAACAGCCTTGTCTTTTACTTTTTGTGTGATTTCCTGAGAAGTTTCTTTTGCTTTTTGAGTAAGGTCTTTTGCCTTATCGGAAGCAGCCTCTTTAGCCTGTTCTGCCTTTTTTGCCAAAGCTTTTTTGAGTTTTTCTGCGTTTTCGGACTGAACTTTCAAATCGTTTTGCTCATTTAAAAGTTCGATATATCTCATAGAAGCCTTTTCAATTCTCAAGTTTGTTTTATCGACAACTTTGCAAAGTTCTTCGTTTTCTTCGCTTGCGCCCTCACGCAGGTTTTCGTAAAAATATTTTCCGAGTGCTATGTACGCATCGTCACGAAGTTGGCTGTCGCCCTTGATAATCTGTTTAAGGCGGTTAGTCTTTGCACGAAGGCGGTTTTTTTCAACCAAAGTGTGTGTAATTTCCGAAATCGCTCCTCCTACCAAACAAGCGCCGTTTTTAAAATCATCTTTTGCTGCCATTGTAAATTCCTCCTGTTGATAAATTATTACATATACATTATCGCAGAAAATGAAAATAAAATCAATATTATTTTGACAACATTTAAAAATTATTAAAAATTTACATTTGCATTTATCCGTAAATATGGTAAAATCAATATGGGAATATTAATGAGAGGGGAATATTATGTCGAATGTTATTTCAAAGGAGATTTCCTGCCCCCAATGTAACGAAACAACAAGCGCCCATCTTTATATAAGCGTAAACGCGACAACCGACCCCGAATTTCGCGAAAAATTACTGTCGGGAAAACTGCTTTCTTTCAAGTGTGAAAACTGCTCACACGAGGGCAGACTTGTCTATCCGCTTTTATACAACGATATGAAAAAGCGATTTATGGTTTATCTCATCCCCGAGATTGACCGCTTTCAACTTGAGGACAGGTCGCTTGAAGAAGACTACCGAAACCTCAAGGGTATCAAAAAGCGTATTACCCCCGACTTCAACTCGCTGAAAGAAAAGATTTTTATTTTCGAGTCCGGACTTGACGATATGGCGGTAGAACTTACTAAACTTGCTATCTCCGAAAGTGTCGCAAAAAAGCACGACCTGAAAAGGGTTGACGAAGGCTACCTTTCAATGTATAACCGAGAAACAAACACAATGGGCTTTACCTATTTTCTCGGCGAAAACCACGAGCCGTTTGTCCAGTCGGCACGACTCGAGATATATGCAAAGAGCCTGAAAATCGTTGAGAAGGTCGCCTCCTCCGATAAAAAGCTCTCCGGCTTTATCAAAATTGACCGTGAATGGGCAGAGAACACTTTGTTTAGGTATAAGAGGATTATAAACGGAAAATAAATGAATAATAACACAAACAAAAACTGCAACGATTTCTCGTTGCAGTTTTTTTGTTTATAGATTTATTTTTTATACTTTACTTTATATCCTGCAGCGTAGTCGGAAATGATTTCACCCTGTGCATTGAATGCACGAACTGAGAATGTGTATTCCTGACCATCCTGAGCTTTTGTATAGGTGTAACTTGTTGTT
>JAGHTC010000089.1 GCA_018065465.1 Candidatus Ruminococcus equi | reverse complement strand
AAAGTTGAGTGTTAAACTATGTTAATTTTCAGTTTTTTCAGTTTTTTCAGTTTTTTCAGTCGCTATTCATAGTCTGCCATATACTCGCACAGATAGACGTAGAGTGTTTCGCTTTCGTAATCATTTCGCTCAACTGCAAGATGCGTGATGCTCTCGTTGGTCGCTACTATGACTTTCTGATTCGTGTCATAGATTTCAAATTTGATTTCCTCGCTGAACACGGCATCGATGTCATATCCGGCGGCACGCTCAATTGTTTCGATTGCATCATCAAGTGTGTTGCAATGTAGCGTCTTGTTATCGATTGTGATATTGTAGCGTTGTTTTTTACTTGAATGCTTGAAATAGGTTTTTACTGCCATATTATAAGTTTTTGTTTAATGTTGTGAATGATTTTGATTCCTTTGCTTTCTTTATGAGGTCTCTTTCGAGGTCGAACGCATCACCCTTTGAGATTCCCTCGCTAATTACGGTTGTCTGCACACCAGTCCACCCAAAAATTGAGAGATACTCTTTGAAGATTGGGCAACTGCGATACCCACAATGCTTGCGTCTTTCAATATCCAACTTGGTCACTCCATAATATCTATATACAACACCACAAGCCACGAACTGGTGCATATAAACGCTATATACCTTGTTATCATCGCTGTAGATACCGGAGCGATTTCTACGCATATCCTCCATTGCTCTTTCACGATTCTTCTCGTACCAGTTCTTTTGGTACTTTGCATAATCATCGAGTTGACTGACGTAGTTCTTATCATCTGAGTGCCTTTCCATTGCTGATTGGCGACTCGCTTTGCTGATTGCTTTCTTGTGTTCGTCCGAAAGAGCCTTGCCTTTCTTGCCTTTGCTGATTGCGGCTCTGTGTTCGTCCGTAAGAGGTCTGCCGTAATTGCTGTTGTGTTTCTTTGTCTGTTCGTCTTTGCTCATAATAAAATGTTTTGTTTATATTGTTTGATAACCTAATCATATTTATTATAGAAAGCATTTCACAAAAGTTTTCGATAATATGAAAAAAAGTCGCCCCATTGTAGGAGCGACCTAAAAACAAAACTATATTCTATATGGCAGAACGAAACTATTGTTTCAACCTCACCTTATATTTATCTCGCAATCTCAAAAGACCTACACCGACAAACACCATCGCTATTGCAAGTACACCACCCTTTGCCATCATTCCTATCTTCTCCCAAAATGATGGCTCTTTTTCGACCTCGTATGGAACGTTCTTAACCTTGTATAGCGTGTCGGTTAGAAGTAGTGTGTCGTGAGTACACTTGTACTTATATACATATATAGAATCACGTGCGTATATAGTATCTCCGCTTGTGTAAATTGTGTGCCAGCGGTCTTGCCAGACCGAGTCCACTACTATCTTATCGACATATTCAGTTTTAGTGACATATATTGTGTCTGTGGCTGGGAGGTGGTTCACCGATGAACAAGACACCTCTATTGATGCCATAACAAGTAAAGTAAAACAGACCATCATAGTACCAATCAAAGACCAAGCCTTTCTTCTGTGCGTTTTCAATTTCATATTCCTTAATATCAAGTTTGAAAGTTAGGTATGTTCCAGACTCACAAGGGTCGCTAACATCCAACATTTCAAATCGTTGGTTGTAGTTAGCGAGCCGTTCGAGTTTCTTGTGTAGTTTCAAATTTTCAGTTTTTTCAGTTTTTTTAGTTGGTTTTCGTAATTGTGATGTCGAATAGTTCTTTGTCCACTATTACGTTATAGAAATCGATGGAGAATCCGACACAATCACTATATGCAGTCAACTGAATCTCCGCACCATTTTTGTTGAAATTGTCGAGTCCAACCACACCTTCTGATATATGTCTGTCATCAACGCCCTTGTAATCTGTACCAATCAACCTCATTACGATGAAAGGGTCTTGTCCTTGTATACGTTTTATGGTCGTTGTTGGTTTGATTTTTATAGTCAGTTTGTCGCCGGATTTGAACATTATCTTTTTGGCATCGATGACCTCTATGTTAGGGTATGAGTATTCGTTGTAGTTATATATGAATTTTGGACTCCTAACAAAGTTTCCGTCACTCGTTATGTACGCAGAGAAATCTGCGAGGGTCCACGCCCTTTGTGTAGGCATATTGACATACAAACTATTGCAGTCAGTATCAATCTCGAACTCACCTATGTTGTTAAATTTGTATGTATGCTCTGATGTTGGCAGACATATAACACCATCAACTTTCTCACAAGTTGCAGTATAGGTGTGATTCTTCGCTATCACAAATGTCTTTTTAGGGTTGGTGTCGTCGTCATTCCATTGCACGAAATGATAGCCGTCTGCTGGCTTGCACGTTACCGTAACACTCTTTCCACAATCGTATGTTCCGGCACCAACTAACGTGCAATTGTCGCCACTCAACTTGACGGTGTATGTATTAATCTTCATTTTGGCAAATAGCGATATGTCGCTATCTACATTAATCGTTCGTGGGTTTGTCGTGTTGCCGTCCGACCATTGCGCAAAGCGATAACAAGGGTTCGGGGTGCATCTTACCTCCACTTGTGAACCTTCGTCATAAGTACCGCTACCACTTACGCTACCCATTGTAGAATCACACGTTACATCGAGTTTATGGGTGGTCTGTACCTCTGTCAATGTTGCGTTGAAGCCACACTCGCCACGGACGGTTATTGTGTGCTTTTCAAGACCATCCGTATATGTGTGTTCAAACTTATCTCCGAGGTTGTCGGTTTCCTTTATCGTTCCGTCACCGAAATTTATTGTGTATTTTGCCATTATTCTAATGTTATAATTACTGATTTAGAGCCAGTTGTGAATGATTGTACACATTCCTTAACCTTTGATTTGTATATTGCGTATATGCTGTCATTCTCTCGCTCTGGCGTGTATTTGATTAAAATGTCGCTTGTTATTATGTCGCCATCACGATTGTTCCATTGTGAAAAGTCATAACCATCGTATTTCGGAGCTTCAAATGTGAACGAGCGTACACCAACCTCA
>JAGHTC010000078.1 GCA_018065465.1 Candidatus Ruminococcus equi | reverse complement strand
TATCTGCAATAAAAAATATCACTTTTATACTCAAACAAGGCTACCTCACAATTGAAGTAGCCTTGTATATTTTTTGTGTTACAATTTGGAGGGGTGCTTTTGATAAATTACTTTTTTGTGTTCATTTTATTTATCAGAAGAGTTGTAAAAAGACTACTTTACTATGTAAAAGATATACAAGATACAGTATATTAAAAAATTTTCTTTACAAAATATACCATTAGAGGTATTATAAAAGATAGATATCTTGCAATTCTATATTGTGGGGTAAATAATACTTTAGGAGGCCATTATGAAAAGAATGACAAAACTATTAGCAGTAATAATTACAATCGTTATGCTTATTGGAATTATTACACCACTTACGCCCACGGCTGTATCGACAGAAACACAAAAAACAGCAGAAAGCGCAAACGAAGAAAAAGCAACAGATGATGAAATTGAGCCAAAGCTGACAACAGCAGAAGAACTGCTCAAAATGGACGAAGAAGTACCGCCCGATTATGTAAAAGACGGTCCCTGCCCCAGCGGTATTGAAATGGGCGAAGACGTTCAAGCAGTCACCTGTAACGAGTTACTGACTATCAGCAAAAGTTCAGACTATGAACAACACGCCTCTGTAAAAACTTACGAGTCATTTAATGACAAATCAAGCAAAACTTATACAGAAAACTTTGCAAAAATTGATTTTAATTCGAGTGAACAAGTATCATTCGACCCGAACCACACGGGACGAAAAGACCATGCCGCTATTTTGGGATATGCGAGGCCAAACAATTTTCAATTGCAATTGCTTATACTTGACCTTACACAAACTGACGATAAGGGCGAGTTTGTTATAGTAGATTCTATTGATATAAAGGAAATAAAACATCGTGAAATTGAACACTATTATTATTCTAATTATTATACGATAAAAACCGCCTGTATGGGTGGCAAATATGATGACACATTAGTTATATGTTGTAATGATTCCGCTTGGGAAGACAACTGCCAGTTTGTTGAGTTTTATCAATTAAACAACAATAAATTAGAGTCTAAAAAGAAAATCGATTTGACTGATTACATGCAAAACACGATTCTTTTACCCACAGGTAAAGATGATGATGAAATAAAAGATTTTTATTCACAAAAAATAACTGTCGGTGATTTTGACAGAGACCATATTGATGAACTAGCAGTTGTATCTTCGTTAATGGATTCACCTGTGCATAAGATTAAAAAAGGAGAAACATACGGAGCAACTGAAGTTACCGTTTTTGATAATATCTTTGGCGAAAGTGAAAAAGAAGATTCTCCGAAAAAAGTTTTTGATGACTTTATATATAAAAAGATAGGTGAAGACAGCGAACATCAGTATTATGATATGATGGTTAAGGCAAATTGCACTTCCGGTGATATAGACGGAAACAACGCAGATGATATTATTGTCGGTGGTTATATCGTAAAAGCAGGATTAAGAATAAACGATGATATTAGTGAATATACACAAGATGATCTTTGGCCTTATAATTTTAGACTTGACAAGGGTAGTTCACAAGGACTAGTTGTTGTAGCGTTTGATGGTGAAAACTATAAAATGAACGAAACTCCTACAGGAATTGAATTCAGCACATTACTTTACAACAGAGCAACTTACGGAGTCGATACTGTCCCCGCTATGCAAACTGCATATATGTCAGGTCACAACCAACCATGTTCTTTGTTCTATAATGGTAGTATATATAGCTATGCCGGCTCAAATTGGAGTTGCGTTCATACATATGATTATTTCAACAAGGATTATAAAATAGAAGACGATAATTTTCCATATTATATTAGTTTGATCAATCCAGTAAGCGGAAACTTTACAAACGATCAATTAGGTCAGGAATCTTTTGCTTTTGAAATACTTATGAAGACATTAAGAAATGCGGATGACCATGTAAGCAACATTTTTGTTTGTACAATATCAGTCGAAAATGCACAAGAAGGGATATACTCCGATAATACGAGAGAAATAATTAACGACAAAGAAGAATACACACCAGAGTGTACATATACAGATGTGAGTGGAATATTAGAGGCTCCTGCATTTGGTATTATGGAAGCAGATGTGGATGTAAACGACGGTATGAGAATTCAATATGCAGGTACAGAATATTTCTACACTGACCCACAGGTAGTAGCAGTAATCCAAGCGTCCCCCTATTTCAAAGAACTCGGTGATTGGGCTACATTTATGCCCGGGAATGAATTTACAATATTCACTTCAAATGCGACAAAAATAGGTGGCGCTGAAAACTGGTCAACCGATGCCGGTATTACCGTTGGTATACAAGGCTCCGGACCTATAATAAGTGTAGAAGAAACTTTATCTATGGGATATACCCATTCAAACAGCGATGCATGGGGTGAGGAGTATTCGGAAGAATACAGCACAACCTTCAAAGCCTGCGCTCATGATACAGTAGTAGTATACAGAATTCCGATTACCATTTTTGCATATAAGATTTGGGATTTTGAAAAAAACGATTGGAAAAAATACGATGATGGCTCAATCTATTATTCCACAACAGTAACAAGACTTAATCCCGCATACGCCCAAATGACTTTGGACGAATACAACAAGTATGTTGATGAATACAACGCTGTTCTTGATGATACAGAAGTAAAAGAAGGCGAAAAACAACCGGTTTACTTAAAACGCATTAAAACAGATACAGTATCCGATGGTGTTGATGTTCTTCCGATTAATGCAACCGGTGTCCCCGCAAACTATAAACACGAAATCATAAGTCCTGAATATATCAGCAAGGATTCTTACGAATTTGGTACATCCGGCGGTTCAATAACAAGTTCAGTTACAAAGACAGAAACAAGTGAAGACTCCCATACTTTCTCAAACGGACTTCACTTGAACTACTCTTTCAAAATGAGCGGTTCTATTGGCGCTAAGGGAGTTGCAGGCGCATCATTATCCGTAGGTGCATATCTTGACTTTAACTATTCTTGGGAACATTCATCAGAAGAATCCGAGTCAAGCGGTATTACTTCCGGCGGTGAAGTAGTAGATGTTAATTTGGACGACTATCTGCCCCAAAATGCAGATATGCTGAAAAATTATCACTTCTCATGGCAATACGCTGTTTGGAACACAGTATTGCAGGATGATTTAGCTGTTGCAGAAGAAGATGAAATAAAGATACCTGTACTTGAATATATACTGAAGGATGTTGTTTATCCCGGTCAGTATCCATCAAATGTTTATGCAAAAGTAGATGACACAGGTAATGATGTTCTTGTAAAATGGGAAAAACCAATAGACCAGCATGGATCACCGACTCTTGAGGATGACACACAGTATCATATTTACAGAAGACTTTTTGAGGGTGGTAAGCCTGTCGGTGAAAGCATTGAAGTAGGTACAGTGGATGCAAATACCTTTAGCTTTACCGAACCCATTTCTAACCTTGACAAAGGCAAAGCCTACGGATATTATGTTGGATGCGAATACAAAGGAATAGATGAACCGTACATTGCAATAAGCGTTGATGCAAGTACAGTTACAAGAAGCAATAGCCCTGAGTATCTCGTTGGTGACGCAGACGAGAGCGGTAGCATTGAAATCTTAGATGCAACAGTAATCCAAAAGTATCTTGCAAAATTCGATATGAATCGAATAATTGATTTAGATGCTGCTGATGTTGATGAAAACGACTGTATTGAGATCGTTGATGCTACATTAATTCAAAAGCACATCGCCGGCTACGACACAAAAACCAGAGTAGGTGAAAAAGTCACAAGATAGTATTATTCCTAGATTATCTCTTTCTTAAGAGTAAGCAACAAGGCTACCTCACACTTAATGAAGTAGCCTTGTTTGTTTTTTAATTTGTGATGTATTTTACCCCTCAACTTCCATCCCGTTATACAAATGAAACACAAACCTTTCTTCGTCATAAGCGACAACCTTCTCTACCATTAAAGCCCACAAGGATTCATCAAACACATCAAATACCTGTTCTGAACTGTTAAGCTTTTGAATCAAGACATCTATACGGTCTGCTTTCGTTTTCTTTTTTGCTCTTATTTCCTTTAACTTCTCAGTTTTAGATAATGTATCGTTGTATCTTTTCTCGTATTCCTCATACTTAATTTTGCATTCTTCCTTTGAATTTACTTCAATACACTCTGTGGGGTTGTTGCCGCACGCCGACAGACAAATGATACACAGTACGATTACCTAAAAGCCGATGAGTTTAGATAATTTTATTTTCATAACATTCTCCGAAAATTTTATTATGTAGAATTATTCCGTTTTGCGTAAGCCGATGAGAAATTATTTAAGCCGATTATAAGGCAGATAATACAATAAACAAAGCACCGACAAGCACACAACAAATCCCGAAAACCAAAAATCCGAGATTGTTTCCGAAGCGGGCTTCTTCGGGGTGTTTATCATTGATATAAATGAATTCTTTTTGCCCTACTGTAAACCTCTTACGGTTTGTCGTTGACATTTCCGCTTTATATGTATACTCTTTGCCGTTTACGGTATAGGTAAAAATCGGTGTTGTGTCGGTTACGGTCCTGCCCCGCAGTTTTATTGACTTTGTCGCAAGGCGGCTAACGGTCGCTTGTGTTCTTGTTTTGCATTTTGCTCTGCTTATGGCAAACGCAACAACAAACAGCAAGCCGATAACGAATATGATAATTCCGATAATAATCATCGAAAAATCCTCCATTCAGTTCATATTTTTGTTATTCCCATTCATTTTCAGGTTGCAGATCATTTCTCGCGGGTTTCCCGACTACTTTATTCATTTCTTCGGGCAAAGACTCATGAAGTGCTTACCAATCAAACTGACGATCTGCCATTGTATCGCAGGCCTTGACGAATGCCTCCGCAAGCGCGGCATCGAGTTGCGCTTCAAACGACCATCCGATTGGATGTTGTTTATTATCAGCAAGATTTCCGTAAATCGTTTGTGTGATATCATAATCCGTATCGGAATATATGCCGTAAAGGCAGACATCAACAGTCAGTTTTCCTTTACTCACGTCAATGTCACAATAACTGACATTCTTATCCTGTTCGTAGGGAGAAAGTGCCGGATCGTAATCCATGTTCGTATGTGTGAATACGCCTCTGTTGATTTCCTCTCCGTTGCCGAGCTTCCAATGCTTTTCATATGGAAGCACCTTCGGCGTACTGCTCACCTTCAAAACCTTCACGCCGCCATCATAGAATTCTCCGTCAAAGATATTGCCCTTGATTTCTATCGCGGGAAGAACCGTATCCCCATTCAGCGCCGGAAGTTTGAAAGTGAAATCGCCGTTTGATCCGAGCGAGAATGTCACGGGTTTTCCGCTGTCATCATAATTTGAGAATGCACCGGTAAAAATTTCCCCGGACGCACCGCTGGAGTTCTTTTCGTGCATACCGACGTTCATAGCGGGAAATACGACTGCATTGGGAATATGCACCGGCTTTTCACGTTCCACGATTTTTGTTTTGAGCTTGACGGCATCGCTTTCGGACATTGCACGGTAATGATACTCGATCTCGCCGTCATTGATCTTCATGACGAGCGTATTGCCCTCCGCACATTCAATGCGTGAGACTGCCGACTCGCCGTACAGTGTGCCGTTATCCGTAAGAGAATCGCTTCCGTCTGCGGCTGTAAAGGAATTTTCGGCATTTGCAATAGCCAACGCATCCCCTCCCGCCATTACGGTGAAGCAGTCCCACGGGCAGTTTACCCCCACTTCTCCGTCAATACCGAAGCCGACGGAAAATTCGCTTGCTTTATGCAGGATCTTTCCGGGAGCCATGCCGCTTACGGTAAAGTCACACCCAAACTCACATTCATGGGCAATGCCGAAATAGGTATCATCTCCTGCCGAGATATTTGTTTTGAAATAGACACCTTCATCGGAATAGGAAGGACAGAAAACCACCCTTTCGAGTGACCATACCATTTCTTCATTTGTCTCTGTCACATCAATCTCCGTGATACCGCCGTGCGTGCAGGTAAACGGCACGGAGCGAAGCGGCTTTTTGCCGCTCTTCAGATC
>JAGHTC010000066.1 GCA_018065465.1 Candidatus Ruminococcus equi | reverse complement strand
ACACATACAGCACCAAAAGGCAATATTTCCAAAACAATCGTGATAACAGGTAATAATAGTAATCTGATTTTTTTCATTATGTTTTCCTCCAATTCTAATTTATTGAGATCATTATACAATAATATTGACAAGAAATCAATGATGTCGCCACCTATTCAAAGCAGGATTTCTTTACGGTGGAAAGAAACGGAAAAGTGTTTGAATTTTTTAGTGAAATATTTGCCGTTGGCAAATGTGATATAATTATACTAAGAAACAGCACATTTCATCAAGGCGAAGCCTTGCATATCATCAGCCCGAAAGGGCTGTATTTCATCAATTCCATAAGGAATTGCATCTCATCAAGCCACAGGAAGATTTTATACACGCCTACGGCGTGATGAGATACAAAGGCGACAAGTCGCCTTTGATGATATACCGCCTACTGCGGATGATATGCCAAGCCTGTGGCTTGGATAAAAAAACAGACTTGCAAAAGCAAGTCTGTTTTTTGGCGGAGGACAAGAGATTCGAACTCTCGCACCGGTCACCCGGCCTACTCCCTTAGCAGGGGAGCCTCTTTGACCACTTGAGTAATCCTCCGTGTTCAAAGTCCCTAATATATTTGCGACCATATTATAATATCATAAACATTCTAAAATTTCAATACCTATTTAAAAATTTAGGGCGTTTCTTATGAAACGCCCTTTTCCTTTTAACTTTTTTACTAAATCGGTTTGTTAGCGGAATAAAAGATAACCATAACCATATTGAATATATTAAATGCTATGTATACCCAAAGCCAAGCGGAGGCCAAAGTTTTCTTTACTGCGCCTTTTTCGCCGTGGTTTTCGGGATTTTTCAGGAAAGTTGAAATAGTCTTGTTCTTTACAAGATATATTACTGCGATAACTGTCAGCAAAGCAGCAAAGCCGAGAATAATATAATCAACTGTGCCGTCTATTGATGCATCTTTAAAGAGCAACAGCGGAAGTTCGTTCAATACAAAATTGTTGAAAATATGCAATATAATCGTCCATACTATAGAATATTCAACGAAAACATAGCCCAGCAAAAGTCCTGAAACAAAGCCTGCAAAGAACTGCAGAGGATTTGCGTGCATAAGTCCGAAAATGAAAGCAGAAAGCACTATTGCGATAATTTTTCCGTTTTGCTTTGTGCTGCCGATAATAAATCCGCGAAACATCAGTTCTTCAACAATCGGTCCGATTAGTGATGCATAAAGCACCATAAAAACGGTTGTATCGCCTTGCAAAGATTCGGCGGAAATATTTGCTTCGGGTAAGCCTGACAAAGTGTAAAGTTGCATCAGTAGAAACGAAACAAGTTGGCAGGTAAAAAGAAGACAGATAATTATAAGAAATTTCGGCAGAGTCATCTTCTTTCTGTTTTCGTCGGTGTTTTTCAGTTCAAAAGGCCATCTTTTGAAGTTGCACAGATAGACAAAAGCACAGCCTACCGTGACGAGTACAGCCATCAAAAGACCGTTGTTGACATTTTTATCAATAGCAAAAACTATGCCGGAAAAGATTGACAAAATCAGCGCATAATAGACCATCCAAAGAAAAGTATGGTTTGTTCTTTGGCGCACATTTGCTATTTCATATTTTTTCATTATATCTCTCCTTTTCCGAAAAAAATAATAAAAATTTTATATTGTTTCTACAACTATTTCATCTTTCTTTGCTGTGACGGAGATGCCCGAAATACCGCCCTCGCCCGCTTTTATCAGTTCTTCGGTGATTTTGTCTTCGACTTCTTTGCGGATGAGGTTACGCAAATCTCTTGCACCGGATTTACCGTTGCAGGATTTTTCGGCAAGACATTTGCAGGCGGTTTTTGTATACTTGAATACAATGCCTTTTTCCTTTAATGTTTCAACATATTCGGAAAGCATAAGGTCGGCAATTTTTGTATAGTCATCACCTGTCAAACTCTTGAACACGATAACTTCGTCGACTCTTGCGATAAACTCGGGACGCAAGAACTCGGAGAGGGCTTTCATAACTCTGTCTTGCTCTATTTCGTCACTTGATTTTCCGAAGCCCAAGGAGTTTTCGTATTTATTAGAGCCTGCATTGGATGTCATTACTATTACGGTGTTCGAGAAATCGACAGTTCTGCCGTGGGCATCGGTAAGTTTACCTTCGTCGAGAATTTGCAAAAGGATGTTCATTACATCGGGATGTGCTTTTTCTATCTCGTCAAAGAGCAAGACGGAGTACGGTCTGCGCCTTACCTTTTCGGTCACCTGTCCTGCTTCGTCATAGCCGACATATCCGGGAGGTGAACCGATGATTTTCGAGACAGAGTGCTTCTCCATAAACTCGGACATATCAAGTCTTATCAGCGTTTCGGGAGTGTCGAAAAGCTCGAGGGAAAGCACCTTTACAAGTTCGGTTTTGCCGACACCTGTCGGTCCGACAAATATAAATGAAGCAGGTCTTCTGCGAGGGGATATCTGTACTCTGCTTCTCTTTATCGCTTTAGCGAGAGCATCAACAGCCTCGTCTTGACCTATTATCTTCTTTTTCAAAGCGTCTTCTATTCCCTGCATTTTCAAAAGTTCGTTTTCTCTTACTCTTGACTGCGGAATACCTGTCCAAAGTTCGATTACCTTTGCAAGGTCAACTTCGGTGACATCGGCTGTTAAGGTATCTACATCGATTTTTGAAAGTTTGTCCTCGACTATGGCAAGTTCGCTTTTTATCTTTGCGACTTTCTCGAAATCGACTTCTTCTTTTGTTTCTTCTTCTTCTTTCTGCTCGCTTAGTTTTTCTTTTGCTTCGGTGAGGGCGTCGTATTCTTCGAGGTTATTATTTCGAAGTGCGGCACAAGCACAGGCTTCGTCCAAAAGGTCGATAGCCTTGTCGGGCAAAAATCTGTCTGTGATATATCTTTCGGAGAAAACTGCGGCTTTTCGCACTATATCATCGGAAACTTTTACTCTGTGATGGCTTTCGTAATATTCTTTTACTCCCGACAAAATGTCAATAGTATCGAGGATACTCGGCTCCGCTACGGTAACAGGCTGAAAACGGCGTTCAAGCGCGGAGTCTTTCTCTATATACTTTCTGTATTCGTTGAAAGTAGTTGCACCGATAACCTGTATTTCGCCACGGGACAAAGCAGGCTTTAAAATATTTGCGGCGTTCATTGTGCCTTCGGCATCACCTGTACCGACAAGGTTATGCACTTCGTCGATAAAGAGGATGATGTTACCCGCTTCTTTAACTTCGGCTGTGAGTCCTTTTATTCTGCTTTCAAACTGACCTCTAAACTGCGTTCCGGCAATAAGTGCGGTCAAATCTAAGAGTTGGATTTCTTTATTTTTCAATCGCTGGGGCACTCTGCCCTCGGCAATACGCAAAGCAAGGCCCTCGGCAATAGCGGTTTTACCTACACCGGGCTCACCGATAAGGCAGGGATTGTTCTTTGTCCTTCTCGACAAAATCTGGATAACTCGCTCAATCTCTTTATCTCTGCCGACAACACGGTCTGTTTTGCCTTCGCGTGCCTTTTTTGTAAGGTCATAGCAATAAAGAGAAATGTGCTTGCGGTTTTTCTTCTGCTTTTTCTCTTTGCCTTTTTTATCGGTTGAAGTTGTGTCGGCATTTTCTGCATTTTGTTTTTGTCCGCCGAACATATTAAAGAAATTCGGGAAAGAGGGTGCGCCACCGGGTGAAAATGAATCATCATTGGGATCGGCATTTTCGTCGGGTGATAAAGTTTCAGCCATTTCGGATGCATCCATAGAATTGGCAAGTTCGGCTAAATCGCCGACATTCATATCGCCCATATTCTCCATAATAGAGTCCATTTGCTCTTGTACAGACTCCAGTTCATCTGGCGAAATGCCCATTTTCTTCATCAAATCATCTACGGGCTTGATGCCTAACTCTTTTGCACACAAAAGGCAATAGCCCTTTGGCTTGTCGTCTTCTTTATTTGTTGATACAAAAACTACTGCGGGTCTTTTTCCGCATTTTGAACAAAGCATATATTATCTCCTAAAATTTATTACTTGTTTTTTGAAACTTGGGCTGTGGGTTTTGAGCTGTTATTTTGCTCATCGTTATAGT
This sequence comes from Candidatus Ruminococcus equi, assembly GCA_018065465.1. Lineage (GTDB taxonomy): Bacteria > Bacillota > Clostridia > Oscillospirales > Acutalibacteraceae > Ruminococcoides > Ruminococcoides equi. The sequence continues at coordinate 31,462 of JAGHTC010000066.1, read as the reverse complement.
TTTTCATAAGTTTGAAGAAAGTTATGATATACATTACCAAGGCAAAAACCATTACTGCAACTGTAAGCGAAAGCAAAATAACCGATATCGTGATATTTACATAATTAAATATCTTCATTACAACTATTACCGAAACAGTTACATAAAACAGCACTGTTCCCAATTTGCCGTACCACTTTGATTTCGGGGGGATTATTCCCTTTTTTATTATTATTGAACCACCGATAAGCATTAGAAGGTCTTTTAAGACTAATACTATCATAAGCGGTAAAACGAATGGCTCGATAAAAATCAGGCATATTCCGACAGCAAGAAGTGTCAATTTGTCGGCAAGAGGGTCAAGAACTTTTCCGAGTTCCGACTCTTGGTGCAACTTTCTTGCAATCATACCGTCAAAACAATCGGTTAGTCCCGATACGACAATAATGCAAGCCGCCGCTACATAATCTTCCATAAGGAACAACACGACAAAAGGTGTAATTAAGATTATGCGCAAAAACGACAGTACATTCGGAATGGTAAAAGTATTCGTCATTAATTCTTCATTTGGTGCGTGAACTCTTTTTTTCATAAAACTACCTATCTGCTACCCTTAAATAAATTTGTAATGTATGTAAATATATTACCACTATAAAACTGATAAAATATGTACGAACTGTAAATTGTTGTTTCATCAAGCGGAAATGGCGGATTTCCTAAGTACGGAATAATCAATTTTAACAAATAAGAAAGGAAAAGAACAACCAAAATTCCGTTGAATATTCCCAGTATTGCACCGAAAAATCTGTTGATAGTGCTCAACACGGGAAGGTTGAACACTTTTAATATCAAAGCAAAAATAATTTTCTTCAAAAGAAATAAAATAACAAAAAACAGAATAATCGTTAAGAAGAACGATATCACTGAAATAATAATCGGGGCAATTGTGCTTTCGACGGCATTTGCAGCGGCCCCCGGTGCTGACTTTATCGCCTGTGTTATAGTGTCGGTTGGGTTATTACCCGCTAAAGAAACAAGTGCCTTTGCAAAAGAAGGCAAATTTTCTACCGCTTTCTTTACGGATTCTGCAATACTTTCTGCCGTTTGGGTAGAAAAAGTATTCGATACAGAATCAATTATCGAATTTTTAATAAGTGAATTGTAGAAAAATTCTGAAAGCAGATTACCGAGCCACGAAGAAAGAAACACGGATAACACCGTAGCAAGCAAAGAAAATAGAGTCTTTGCGGCACCTTTTTTCGCGCCGATTATTACCGCGATAATTATTATCAGAATAACTAAAATATCATAAATCATATATGCCTCACAAATCGAGTCGTGCTATCTCGCTGACTTTGAGTACATAGGCGGAATTTGTATCATACAGTACAACCGCGTGGGGGTCTACCCCGCCCTCTTTTTCGGATATAAGTTTACCATTTCTGTTATACAAATAAATATTGTCGTTTGAGAGCAATGCTATACGGTTTTTGTATGTTGACATTGAAATAACCTGTAAGTCGGTTTCGATAGTATTTGTTACTTTGCCGTCTGAATTAAAGCAGACTATATCACAATTTCGTGAGTCACCGCTTCGAGACAATGATACGGTGAATGTATCGGTATCGTCGTTCACATCAAAGGCTGTGAGAATCTTTGAATCGTATGAATATTCTTCAAACTGTGAACTGCCGACTTTCAGCGAATAGCAGGCGGTATTGCCTATTATCGAGCAATGGTCATTAGTCAAAAATCTCACATTGTAAATGATATTATTTGTAAATTCTTTGAAAACTATCGGGTCTTGCTCAGTGAAATCGAGAACATAGACAGAGGAAATTTCGCCGCCGTCGAGTGCGGACAAACCTGAAAGCACAGCCTTTTTGCCTGATGAATCGAGGGACACGGAAGTTATATAGTAATCTGCAAACGAATATGCAAATATCTGCTCGTTGTTCTCGTCATATACAAAAATCTTTGACAAATATCCGTCGCAGGCAGTAACAATGGCATAAATTCCGTTGTCAACTATATCTGCTACGATAATATCATTTTCGGTAGTGCCGTTGTACAAATTTTCATCAATCGAGTTTATTGTAAAGCCTTTTCCACCGAGATTGTATATCAAAGATTTTGTTTTCTTTGCAACTAAAATCGGACGAGAAAAACTTATCTGCGAAGTGTACAGGCATTTTCCGTAGTTATTGTATGTAGAAAAAGAAGTATCGGAAGAAAATGCAAGGCACTTTTCCATTCGAGTAAAATTGCCGTTTTCAACTGACGCACCCTGAATATTCACGGGAAAACGCTCTTCGCTTGAAGAGTTGAATATTCCGTAAACAACAAAGTTACGGATATTGTCGAATGACAGAGAATCTCTTATGGAAAACAAGAAAACAAGCAAAGCAAGAAGTACGACAATCGCGATAATCAGGATGATTTTTTTCTTTCCTAATTTCTTTTTTGTCTTTATCTTGCCAACGAGTTCCTCGCGAGAAGAAAGAGGCATATCTTCATAACTTAAAACTTCTCTTTTTTTCTCTTGCTTTTGAGATTTTTTCAGAGTCTTTTGCTGTTGCTTTTTAAGATGTTTTGACTGTTTTCTTTCTTTTTTGAGAATCTTTACGCGCTCCTTTTTGGTAAGGCGCGGGCGTTCTTTTATCTCGTCATCTGCGTCATTATTCTGTTGTTCTTGAAGTTCAACATCAAAATTATCTTTTTCGTTCATAAACCACCGTTAATAAAATACCTTGTTGAGGTAAAGTCCGTGAGCCGGTGCAGTAGGACCGGCAGATTTTCTGTTTTTTTCTTCTAAAATTTTCGGTATGGAATCTTTGTCAAGTTTACCCTGCTGGATTTTCAGCAAAGTTCCGACCATAATCCGCACCATATTGTACAAAAAGCCGTCCGCTGCAACGGTGAATGTGACCAAATCGCCGTCACGCTCGACTTTGAAATACTTAATTTCTCTGACAAAATCGCCTTTTTCGCGATTATCGAGAGTACAAAAAGATGTGAAATCGTGTTTGCCGACAAAGGCTTGTGCAGAGTTGTTCAGCATTTTTTCATCAATTTCGTATCTGTAATGCAAGGCATAGCCTTCTAAAAAAGGATTGCGGGTTTTTGAGTTCCAGACTTTGTAGACATATTCTTTTCCGAGAGAACTGTAGCGGGCGTGAAAATCAACATCTGCTTCTTCTACCGATAAAACGACTATCGTTTTAGGAAGATATCTGTTAAGTGCCAAGCGTAATCTCTCGCACGGAATTGGATGAACTGTTTTCATACTTATACAGTACATATTTGCGTGCACTCCCGAATCGGTACGGGAACAGCCCTTTATATCGGGAGTCTCCCCGATAACGGAAAAGAGAGCGTTTTGGAAAAGTTCCTGCACGGTTACGGCATTTTTTTGAATCTGCCAGCCGTGGAGAGTTTTTCCGTCATATTGTATTGTAAATTTCAGGTTTCTTACCTTGGGACTGTCGGCAGAAACACATTGCATAAAACCACCCCTATAATAATGAGCAGTACAAACGACATACAGAATATATCGGATTTTTGAATATGAAGTTGCTTCATTCGGGTTCTGCCGTTACCACCTTGATAACAGCGACACTCCATAGCAACAGCCAAATCGTAGGCACGCCGAAAAGCTGAAACAAACAGCGGTACCAAAACGGGAATCAACGCTTTTACTCTTTTAGAAAGACTTCCGCTTTCCATATCGGCACCACGCGCTTTTTGTGCTGACATAATCTTGTCGGTTTCTTCGAGCAAGGTCGGCACAAAACGAAGCGCTATTGTCATCATCATTGCAATTTCGTGGACTTTGATATGAAATACCGTCAAAGGTTTTAGTAGCCTTTCAAGAGCGTCTGTTAAGTCGGTAGGCGAAGTTGTGAAAGTTAAAACCGAACTTACCATAATCAGTGATATTATCCTCACACAGACAAAGACGGCGTTGTTGATACCCTGCCATGTGATTTTGAATATCCAAAACTGAACGATAGGCTCTCCGCTGCCGTAAAACAGGTTCAAAAGCGAAGTAATTACAATTACTATGATAATTACTTTCAGGCTTTTTAAGTACATTCTAAAGGGTACTGCGCTCAAAAGAACAATGCATATTACCGACAAAGCGGTAAGCAAAAGTGCAAAATAATTGAATGTGCAGAAAATCAGCACTATATACGCAATAAGAGAAAGGATTTTTGCTCTCGGGTCCATACTGTGCAAAACGGATTTTGCAGGGAAATACTGACCGAGAGTTACATCTCGCATCATAGTTTTCCCTCCCTTTTGAGCAACTCCGTTATCTCGATTACGGCATCTTCAACATTGAGAATACCGCTCGGCAGAGAGAAACCTTTTTCTTTCAAAGATTGTGTAATCTCGGTTACACAGGGAGTTTTCAGTCCGACACTGTATAGAAGCTCGCTGTTTGAAAAAACTTCTTTCGTAGTGTCAAACATAGCACATTTTGATTTATTCATAACGAGGACTTTGTCGCAGTTTTGGGCAACATCCTCCATTGAATGTGAAACAAGAATTACTGTGTTATTCCTCTTGCGGTGGTAAGCCGAAAGTTGGGACATAATAAGGTCGCGTCCCATCGGGTCAAGTCCCGCGGTAGGCTCGTCCAAAATAAGAATTTCGGGGTCCATCGCGATAACGCCGGCTATGGCAACACGGCGTTTTTCACCGCCTGACAAATCAAACGGCGATTTCTCGAGCAACGAGTTATCAAGACCGACGAACTTGCATGATGAATATACTCTTTCTTTTATCTCGTTTTCGGAAAGTCCCATATTGGTCGGTCCGAAAGCGATGTCCTTATAGACTGTTTCTTCAAACAACTGATACTCGGGATACTGAAAAACGAGTCCGACTTTGAAGCGGACATCACGGATTTTTCTTTGGTCTTGCCAGATGTCTTCGCCGTCGAGATAAACTTTTCCCGAAGTCGGCTTGATAAGTCCGTTGAGCATTTGGGTAAAACTTGATTTGCCCGAGCCTGTGTGTCCGATAATGCCGACAAAATCGCCTTTTTCTATTTCTATGGAAATACTGTCGACGCCGATATGTTCAAACGGCGTTTTTGCAGAATACAGTAAAGTCAGATTTTCGGTGCGTAAAATACTCATTTCAGCACCTCCGATAACAGAGCGATACACTCTTCATTTGTAAGCGGAAGACTTTTTATATCTACACCGCAGGCACGCAATTTGTAACAAAGTTGAGTTGCAACGGGAACATCAAGACGGCGTTTTTTCAACAATTCTACCTGAGAAAAAACTTCATACGGAGTACCGCTACAAAGAATTTTTCCGCCGTCCATAACAAAAACTTTGTCTGCATTTACGGCTTCTTCCATAAAATGAGTTATCAAAACAACGGTGATACCGCTTTCTTTGTTGAGTCTTTTTATTGTCTTAATTACTTCGTTTCTGCCGCTTGGGTCAAGCATTGCGGTTGGTTCATCAAGAACGATACAGTCGGGTTGCATCGCGATAACGCCCGCGATTGCTACACGCTGTTTTTGTCCTCCGGAGAGTTTATGCGGAGCAAAGGTACGAAAATCGTACATATCTACCGCTTTGAGGGCTTCGTCAACACGCTCTCTGATAAGCGAAGGCTCAATGCCTAAATTTTCCGGTCCGAAGGCTACATCTTCCTCAACTATACTTGCAACAAGTTGGTTGTCGGGATTTTGCAAAACAAGTCCGACTTTTCTCCTTATATCGTAGCAACGGCTTTCATCGCTTGTGTCGATACCGTCAACAAAGAGTTTCCCCGATGTGGGAATGAGCATAGCGTTGAACTGCTTTGCCAAAGTGCTTTTTCCCGAACCGTTATGCCCGACAATGGCAACGAACTCTCCTTTTTTTATGTTGAGAGATACATCATCAAGCACCATTCTTTGCCCATCGTTTTTCAGTTGTGAATATTCTGTATCATATCGAAAAGATAGATTTTGTGCTGTGATGAAATCCAATAATATCTCCTTAATTTCTTTGCCAAATTGCGGTACTACCGCAAGGCAAAATCATATTAGTTTGCGTTACTTTCAGTCCTATTTCGCTTGAACTGACTTTTCCGCCGAAATCTTTTATAAGTATTGTACCCAGCATATATTCCATTACAGACGGAGAAAGCCCCGTTGTGTAAGAATTTAATATAAAAAATGCTGGATTATCCGATAAAACGGTTTTGCATAATTCTAATAAAGAAAATAAATTTTCTTCCAATTTCCATACTTCGCCACCGGGACCGCGACCGTAAGACGGCGGGTCCATAATGATAGCGTCGTATTTATTGCCGCGCCGCTGTTCCCTTGCTACGAACTTGATACAATCGTCAACAAGCCAGCGCACGGGTTTGTCACTAAGTTTTGACTCAACGCTGTTTTCCTTTGCCCAGGCTACCATACCTTTTGATGCATCAACATGGCAAACTTTTGCACCTGCGTTTAAACAAGCAAGAGTTGCACAGCCTGTATATCCGAATAAATTCAGCACATTGAGTTGTCTGTCGGATTTTTTGATAATATCCGACGCAAAATCCCAGTTGACCGCCTGCTCGGGGAAAATACCGGTGTGTTTAAATCCCATCGGCTTTACGTTGAAAACAAGATTTTCATAACGCATTTTCCACACATCGGGAATTTTCTTATAAACCTGCCAATGCCCTCCGCCCGAATTTGAACGGCAATACCTTGCGTGGGCATCGTGCCACAATGGATTTTTCTTTTCGGTATCCCAAATTACAGACGGGTCGGGACGGATAAGGATGATATCTTTCCACCGCTCAAGGCGTTCGCCCGAAGATGTATCAATAAGTTCGTAGTCTGTCCATTTATCAGAAACGCGCATTATCCGAGTCTTCCCTTAACTATATTTGCCATTTTCTGTGCCAAAGACTCGATTTCGTCGTAGTCTTCGCCCTCGAGCATTACTCTGACAAGTGGCTCTGTACCCGAAACGCGGACAAGGATTCTTCCCCTGTCACCCAAGGTTTCGGCTATACTTTTTATTGCTGTTTTTATCTCTTTATCTGTGTAGAAATGTACTTTACCCTCGTTTGTTATCTTTACATTGATGAGGACTTGAGGATAGCGTTCCATAAGGGTTGCTATTGAGGAAAGTTTTGCATTTCTGCGGTTGATAAGGCTCAAAAGATGGGCGCCTGTAAGTTCGCCGTCACCTGTTGTTGCATAGTCAAGGTAGATAACGTGACCGCTTTGCTCACCGCCGATGTTGTAGCCTTCACGAAGCATGGCTTCCAAAACATATCTGTCACCGACAGCGGTGGAAACAAAGTTCATTCCGTTTGCCTCACAGAATTTGTTAAAGCCCATATTTGTCATTACAGTACCGACAACTGCATTTCTCTTTAACTTGCCCTGGCTTTTCAAATCAAGAGCACATATAGCGATGATATAGTCACCGTCAACAAGTTGTCCCTTGTCATCAACGGCAAGGCATCTGTCGGCGTCGCCGTCAAAAGCAAGACCTGCGTCGAGGTTGTTATCTTTTACATACTGCATAAGGCTTTCCATATGGGTTGAGCCACAGTCTTTGTTAATATTTATGCCGTCGGGGTTATCGTGGAGCATATGAACTTTTGCACCTAATTTTGTGAACAACTTTTCGGCTGTGACGGATGACGAACCGTTGGAGCAATCAAGGGCAATTTCCATACCTGACAAATCGTAGTCTATTGTTTCAACAACATGTTCTATATAGTCATCTGCGGCGGACTCTACTCTTTCAACTGTACCGATTCCGTCAAAATCGGCATAAGCATACGGCGTACTATGGTCAATTACTATGCTTTCTATACTTTCTTCGAGGTCGTCGGGAAGTTTATATCCCTCGGATGAAAAAATCTTAATTCCGTTGAATTCGTAGGGGTTGTGTGATGCGGAAATCATAATACCCGCATCGGCTTTGTACTTGCCGATAAGATAGGCTACGGCGGGAGTGGGAACAACGCCCAGAAGTTTTACATTTGCACCGACAGAACAAAGTCCCGCAATAAGTGCGCCTTCGAGCATATCACCCGAAAGTCTTGTATCCTTTCCTATCAAAAATGTCGGATGCTCAACTTCGTCGTTGATAAGCACCATAGCGGCAGCTTTGCCGATATTCATAGCGAGTTCGCATGTTAATTCTTTGTTGGCGATGCCTCGTGCACCGTCTGTACCGAATAATCTACCCATAATTTTTCCTCCTTAATTTTCAAAAAGACTTCCTTGTGCCGCTGCTGTGTCAGAGGGCACTTCAAATCCTAAATGCTGATATGCTGCGGCAGTTACACATCTGCCACGGGGTGTTCTTGATAAAAAGCCAATCTGCATAAGATACGGCTCATATACATCTTCTATCGTCACCGCTTCTTCACCGATTGCGGCGGCGAGTGTTTCAAGTCCGACAGGACCGCCACGATAATATTTAATCATAGCGTTTAGCATTCTTCTGTCGTTTTGGTCAAGTCCGAGTTCGTCAATTTCTAACTTATCGAGGGCTTCTCTTGCGGTATCAAGGGAAATTGATTCTTCATCCTTAATTTCGGAGAAGTCACGGACTCTTTTTAACAGCCTGTTGGCAATTCGAGGTGTACCTCGTGAACGGGATGCGATTTCAAGCGAGGCGTCTTCGTCGATATTGCAAGAAAGTATATTTGCACTTCGGGTGACAATCTGAGACAGTTCTTTCGGTGAATACATTTCAAGTCGCAGTACGACTCCAAAACGGTCACGCAAAGGTGCTGTGAGTTGTCCTGCCCTTGTAGTTGCACCGATGAGAGTGAACTTAGGAAGCGGAATATCAATCCTGTCTGCTGAAAGTCCTTTGCCCGTGATAATCTGAATATTAAAATCTTCCATAGCGGGATAGAGGACTTCTTCAACCACTCTTGGCAGGCGGTGAATTTCATCAATAAAAAGTACATCCTGTTCGTTGAGCTTTGTAAGCAAGGACGCAAGGTTTCCGGGCTTTTCTATAGCGGGGCCGGAAGTCAGCCTGAAATCAACGCCCATTTCGTTTGCAATAATTTTTGCAAGTGTGGTTTTGCCGAGTCCCGGAGGGCCGTAAAGAAGAATATGGTCGATAGGTTCTTTACGCTTTTTTGCGGCTTCCATAAATACACGCAAATTTTCTTTTACTTTTTCCTGACCTATGTATTCATCGAGTGTCTGCGGGCGCAGGGGGTTATCGATTTCATAGGCATCCGAAGGAATCTCGGAAGTATCTACCAAGCGGTCTTCAAAATCCATTTCAAAATTGTTTTGGTAATCCATAAATTATCACCTTATTTCAACATACGAAGTGTTTGTTGTACTAACATTTCAACAGGGAGTGTCGGGTCAAGTTTTGACAAGACAGGCGTTACATCGGCAGAAGAAAAACCGAGCACAGCCAAAGCACCGACGGCTTTTGAAATATTTCCCGTATCCGCAATTACCGTACCCATAGAAACGCTGTCGGAAGTGTCGACTTCCATACCTTTGATTTTGTCTTTGAGTTCAAGGACAATACGCTGGGCAAGTTTCGGTCCGACGCCGTTTGCTCTTGTCAAAGTTTTGTAGTCATTTGATGCAACGGACATGGCAATCTGCTCGCTTGTCAATGCGGAAAGCATAGCGATAGCGACCTTCGGACCTACGCCGTTGATACCGATGAGCATTTTAAATGTCGCAAGTTCAGCTTTGCTGACAAAACCGAAAAGTTCCATTGCGTCTTCCCTTACGGAAAGATATGTATAAAGGGTGATTTCGCTGCCCTTTTTTATCTGTTGCAAAGAAGAAAGTGAAGTCTGTACTCTGTAGCCTACGCCGCCGCATTCCACAACCGCCATAGCACAAGCGGAAAGTTCAGTATGTATACAGGTACCTCGAACAGAATATATCATAGTTATCCCTCGTTATTCAGTAAAAATCTTAATGTGGTTGAGCCTGCTTGGGTATGGCAAATTGCAAGAGCCAACGCGTCTGCTGTGTCGTCGGGCTTGGGGATTTCTTTTAGCCTTAAGAGTTTTCTTGTCATTTCCATAACCTGGTGCTTTTGGGCTTTGCCGTAGCCTGTTACGGCGGTTTTGACCTGCAAAGGAGTATACTCGAAAACTTCTATTCCTTTTTGTTGACAGGCAAGGAGGATAACTCCTCTTGCCTGGGCAACTTTTATCGCTGTTGTTTTGTTGCTTGTAAAATAGAGTTTTTCGATAGAAACAACACTCGGTTTGAACTGTTCAATAATGCCGAGCATATTGTCGTAAATCTGTTGTAGGCGGAAATTGAAATCGGTGTGTGCTTTTGTGGTAATCGCACCGAAAGCAACAGGTTTGGAGATATTTTTTTGAAAATCAATTACACCCCAACCGACTATTGCATAACCGGGGTCAATACCGAGAATTCTCAATATTTATCGCCTCTCAAACAGAAAAAGTACATATTTGCCCATAATTATTTTTTATTATATCACAATTCAATATATATATCAACATATATATACAAAAAGGCAGAAAAAAACCGCAGATAAACTGCGGTGAATTTCAGACTACCCCTTCGACAAGCCTAGCGGCTTGCCACCTCCCCTGACAAGGGGAGGCTAAGTGATAACAATCTTATTTTGTTTTTGACTGTGCGAATTTGCGAAGTGAATGGAAAACAATCGCTCCGACTAAGTTTCCCAGTGACACAAGGAGTATGTAGCATATTCCCTGCCCTGTGAAGAGCAACAAATCGGATGACGCGGCAAAGTAGAACATATCCGCAACGGAGTGTTCAAATCCGCAAATTATGAATATAGGAACGCAGGTGAAAACCAAAAGGTATTTTTCGATAGAATGTTTATCGCTGTGCGTTTTATAATAATCGACTGCGATATAGACGAGTATTCCGCACAAAGCGCCGAGAACAATCGTCTGCCACGGTGTTTGAGTCATTTTTTTCAAACACAGTTCGTTTGCTGTTTGTGACAAATTCGGCAAAGCAAAGTATACACAAAGTCCTACTAATATACAGCCGACAAGGTTACCGAGCCAGATAAGAAGCAAATCACCTAGATAGGAGGGTTTATTCTCAAATACATAGGCTGTTTTGCCCGTAAAGAGCAAGTATCCCTGCATCAAAATGACGGTCAAACCCAAAGCAAAGAAAATCGAGCCGACTATCTTGCTTTCCATACCGACACAGGCAACAAATACAACACCGCCTATGGAAATCATTATTCCCGCAAGCATTGCAAGGCAAAAGTTTTTCAATATTTTCATATTATCATCTCCCCTTTGCTTATAATAAACGAAAGCAAGGGAAAAATAACACATTTTAGGGAATTATAATTTATCTAATGTCACAGAATTTTCGTCATAAGTCAGCAAAACGCTGTCGCCGCTTAACTCATAGATAAATTTAAAAGGTGTATGTGTTTCTCTGTCTATTATAAAAAACTTTTCATCATCAAGAACACACAGCCCATATAGAACGAGGGCTTTTGTGCCGTCTTTTTCTACTGTAAACCTTGCGTTGTCATCAATGAATTCGAGAGTTATTATACTTGAACTTTCTGTTTCCTTTTGCCATTTGTTCATAGATAACTCGTCTTTCTCTGTAATAATCACTCTTTCGCAGGAGCAAAGAAAAACAAGGCATAATGATAAAAATATAATTAGTGCGGTTTTATATTTCTTTTTTCGAATTAAAACTTTCATATACTCACCATTGGAATATATGAAAAAATATTTAGAGGTATAACAAACGGCTCACTTCAATAGTGAGCCGAAAAAACTACCCCTCTGTCAAAACCGTTGGTTTTGACATCTTCCCTCACAAGGGGCGACTAATAGGTTGAGGAATTTATTGTAATGATGAAGCCTGAAAGCTCATAGCGGTAAAGAACAGGCAAATTATGTAGAGAATTATTGAAAGAATTCCGCCGATATCGATATATGACGCAAAGCCGAAAGTGATAATGCAGGTATTTATTACACAAGTTGCACCGCTTACAAAATTCTTTGCATTTGTCTTCTTATCAAGAATACAGAAGAAAAATGATACAGCGGGCAAAAGCAAAAGCGGAGCGCAGATGAGTGCTGTTTTTATCGCTTCGGGAGAGCCGTAACCGCCCGGCTGAATTATACACTGAAAAGCGGTTAAAACACGGAGATTCCCCTCACCGTCAGGCAGATGGCAAAAAGGGAAAGTAGTAATTAAAATCTCCAAAAAGTACAATACTATCAAAAGTATTCTTACTCTTTTTGCTGAAGGGTGCTCAACATACTCGTTACCTCGATATTGTCCCATTGGTATCACTCCTTATAAATTGATTTTACCATAAAATTTTAATGATTTCAACAACTTTTATTTTCATTTTGATTTGACATAACGCAAAAAATGGTATACTCTTATAGTCGCAAAAAATTTTAGGAGTTTTACTATGAACTTTATTAATGACGCAGTAATATACAATATCTATCCGCTTGGTTTTTGCGGTGCTCCGCATAGAAACGACTTTGAACTTACCTACCGTCTTGATAAAATCTACGACTTTATTCCGCATTTCAAGAAAATGGGAATTAACACAATACTTTTCAATCCCGTTTTTGAAAGCACCTGTCACGGATATGACACGATAGACTACAGAAAAATCGACTCTCGTTTGGGCGATAATGCTTCTTTCAAGAAAATCTGTGATACTCTCCACGAAAACGGTATAAGAATACTGCTTGACGGAGTATTTAACCACGTCGGCAGGGATTTCTTCGCTTTTAAAGATATTCAGCAAAACGGTATGTCGAGCATATATACAAACTGGTTTCACAACATCAGATTTGACCGTATGAGTGCAAAAGGCGACAACTTCTCGTACGAAGGTTGGGCAGGTCACTATGACCTTGTTAAACTTAACCTTCAAAACAACGAAGTGTGCGACTATCTTCTCGACAGTGTAAAATTCTGGATAGATGAATTCGACATTGACGGATTAAGACTCGACGCAGCCGACTGTGTTGATATTGAATTTTTCAAAAAACTTCGCTACACCTGCAAAAGCAAAAAGCCCGATTTTTGGCTTTTCGGTGAGATTGTCAGCGGTGACTATAATCGTTGGGCAAACGCAGAAACTCTTGACTCTGTTACAAATTACGAAGTATACAAGGCACTTTTCTCTTGTCACAATGACAAAAATTACTTTGAATTTGCTCATTCGGTTGACAGACAGTTTGGCGACTGGGGACTGTACAAAAACCTCTATCTCTACAACTTTGCGGACAACCACGATGTAACAAGAGTTGCTTCGCAGATACGCGACAAAGAATTGCTTTGTAACCTCTATACCCTGCTGTTTACTATGCCGGGTGTACCGTCGATTTACTACGGAAGTGAATTTGCGATTGAGGGAAAAGTTCAAAATCATTCGGACAAAGATGTCAGAAGAGAGTTAAATCTCAACTCGCTTGAAAATCCTGATATGAGGTTGTTTGAACATATCTGCAAATTATCTAAAATCAAGCACAGCCTTGAGGCATTCAAATACGGTAAATACAAAAATGAGAATATCCAACTCGAGTCACTTTGCTATTCTATGAAAACCGAAGGTCAGAGTGTTTTTGTACTTCTCAACCAATCGGGTGAAACAAGAAACATCGGATTTAACACAGGATTTAACGGCGTGCTGACTGATGTGCTTAACAACAACGCAAAGTATGACTGCAACGGTTATTTCAGCATTGATGTTGAGCCGAAAACTTCAAAAATTCTTATTGCAAACGACGGAAGTTTTGCTATCAATTTTGATGAAGATTACAGTATTTGTGTGGAAAATAATTCTAAAAAAGAAAATACACCTATTCAATTATTTGATATTGAAGACGAAGAAGAAATCGTAGTAGGCGCAAAATATCGTCATTTCAAGGGAAATGAATATGAAGTTGTAGGATTTGCAAAAGACAGCGAAACTCTGCAAAAAATGGTAATATACAAAGCGCTGTACGGTGAACACGAACTTTGGGTTCGTCCGTACGATATGTTCAAAGAAACGATAGAGCGTGACGGAAAAACAATAAAGCGATTTTGTAAAATTGATAATTGACAATTGATAATTGAAAATTTCGGGAAAATGCTTCGCATTTTTGATTTATCATTTTACTGTTTAACTCTTAACGCTTAAATAAACTACCCCTCCGTCAAGCCTAACGGCTTGCCACCTCCCCTCACAATGGGAGGCTACAAGGTTGTTGATTTATATTTTCTAAAAACTAAACACTAAATACTAAAAGTGCTGTGACGAAAAATCGTCACAGCACTTTTTCTTTAATTATCAGTTTGCTTTGTCGGGATTGTAGTTATAATATGTCAGCCAATCGCCTTTGTTTACATTACATTTTGTATCATCGATTACTACCCAAATTTCGGGGTATGTATCGTATGAGATGGGACCGTAGTCCATTGTCTGGGGTGAGCCACCCTTTGACAGAATGATGTAGTAATCAAGTCCGCCGGGGATTGGGAATGTTGTTGTAAACCAACCGTCTTCATCAACTTTTGTAACATCGAGTCCCGGCCAGCTTTCGTAACAGTTGATTGCTGTACCTGCATCGTCATAAGCCCATGCCCAAAGTGTCGGTGCCCATGTGAGTTCACCGCTGTGTTTTACATGGATAACGGGTGAAGAAACCTCGTATTTATAGTAGTAGTTTACTACTATATTACCTGTAACGATACCGGTTGCATTTTGGGGTGTTTCTTTGAGTACATAGTAAGCAACTTTTACGCCTTCTGTCTTGTACTCTGTGCCGAGTCTTCCCTCTCTGACTGACGGAGATGCAAGTTTCTTTTCCTTGCCCTCGTCGTCAACGCCGATATAATTTGATGTTATTGTATAAACGCTGACATCGTATTTTGCAAGGTAACGCTGGAGCAATGTACAGTCTACGATTTCGGTCTTTTCATTGTAGTCATAGTCACCGCGTTTGATGTGTTCTTCATCAAGAGTGATAAGTTTTGCAAGCCATTTCTGTACCATAGTTGCATCTACGATATTAACGCTGCCGTCGTTGTCAACATCACCGTAAGGTGCAGTAAATGAAGTCGGAACAAACTTCTTGAAGTAGTAATTTACTGTTGTATCTTCTTTTGTAAATGTTCCTGCTTCTTTGCCTTCGCAGTAATCATACTCGTACTTAAGCGGAACGGAAGTATCGTAAGATACTTTATAGCCTGTTCCTGTGTCGCCTAAAATAACATTTGAAGAGATAACATTCTTTGTTTCTTCATCGATATTATTAACGATTACCTTTGAGAAACGGGAAGGAAGGTTTGCTTCTTCGAATGTTGATTTTTCAACAGCGATAACTGCTGATGAAGCGGGGACTGAGAATGTGAGTCCCTTGAACTCGGAGAGTTTTGTAATGCCTGCCTGCTTATCGTTTGCGATTACTACCCACTCTGTATCTTCGGATATTGTGGGGTCAACAGATGTTGAGAATTTGAATGTTTTTGCTGTCTTCTGTCCGTTGAATACAACGGCTACCTTGTTCCATTCGCCCTCATTATCGTTGTCAATAGTGAACGCTATCATTTGGTTAGCAGAAGAAACGGATGTTGCAAAATGATATGCATAGCTGTCGTCCTGCGGATTTTCGTCAGTTGATACGTCACGGATATTTGCGTTGAACGGAGTGAAAGATTTTCTCAGTTCAATCAAGCCCTTGTAATATGATACGAGGTCTGCATTTGTTTCAAGCAAACTCCAGTCAATCATATTCTCGGTTGCAGCTGACTTGTAGGAGTTTTCGTCACCGTCTTTAGAACGTCCCATTTCTTCGCCGGCAAGCATAAAGTCAATACCCTGTGCAGTATTGATGATAGCACCGGAAAGTTTGTTCTGTGCGATAGCGTCGTTGTATCTTAAGCGATAGTCTGCGCCTGTGCCGTGGTTGATAGCAACAAGTTTATCGTACAATGTCATATTATCGTGGCAAGATGCATAGGTTACGCACTGTGTCGGTTGTTTAGCATGCCATGTGGATGCTTTGCCGAATGTTTGTGCTCTGATACCGTATGAAACATAAGGTGCCGATGTAATAGTACCCGATACAAAGCCTGCGGCTGTTGCGCCGTCGAATACGCCTGCTTTGATACCGTCACGAATCTGATCGTTGAAGAAACCGATTCTGTCAGATACATAAGCAGCGTTTGGCTGTGTACAAGTCATTGTGGGAGTACCCGAGCAGGTTTCGGGGTCGATAACTGTTGAGCCTGCCCAACCCTCACCGTACATAATAATACGCGGGTCAATCTTGTCCATATCTTCACGGATAAGATTCATTGTTTCGACATCGTGAACGCCCATAAGGTCAAAACGGAAACCGTCTACATGGTATTCGTCTACCCAATATTTGAGCATATCGCGCATATATCTACGATACATATAACGCTCGGATGCTGTATCATTACCGCAACCTGATTGCTGTGAATATGTACCCATAGCGGTCATTCTGTAATAGTAGTTCGGTACTGCATAGTTGAAACAGGAGTCTACGGAATATGTATGGTTATATACAACGTCCATAATTACGCCGATGCCTGCTTCGTGCAAAGCCTGAATCATCTGTTTACATTCGTTGATACGAACTTTGCCGTCGTAGGGGTTGGTTGAATATGAACCTTCGGGAACGCCGTAGTTCTTCGGGTCGTAGCCCCAGTTAAACTCTGTACCGTCGTCTTTTGCTTCGTCGATTGTTGCAAAATCATAGAACGGGTTAATCTGAACATGGGTAATGCCGAGGCCTTTCAAATAGTCAATACAAGTAGAAAGTTCACCCTCGCCGTTTAAGGTTGTGCCCGTTTCGGTGAACGCAAGGAATTTGCCTCTGTTCTTGTCACTTACACCGGAGTTTTCGTCATAGGAAAAGTCTTTGACCTGTACTTCCCATACAATTGCATCGGTCTGTTTGTCAACATAGATATGAGTATCTTTGTCGAAGTCTTTCGGGTCGGTTTTTGAAAGGTCAACAACCATACTTCTGTCACCGTTTACGCCGACAGCATAGGAATAGACATCCTGTGCTTCTCTGTCAACATAATCTTCTGCGAGAATTGTTCTCGGGACATTTGTTGAGTAGGTGTAGTATACGCCTTCCAAGTCACCTTTTACTGTTACTTCCCAAGCACCTGTGAACTTCTCGTCCTTAATCTCTTTTGACATATCATAGGTACCAAGGTCTTTTGCTCCCTCTTCGTCATCGCTACCGGTGGCAAATAGATTGACTTTTACCGATTTGGCAGTAGGTGCCCACAACTTGAAAGTAGTGGAATCTTTCGAGTAAATTGCACCTAATGTACCGTCATAGGCGTACTCGTCATCGAGTGCCATAGCGGCAACAGAATAGGGGTTGTCTGCAGCAGATGAACTTATGACAGCAACGGACATCATAGAGATAACCATCACAAGTGTCAGCAATACTGCAATTACTTTTTTTGATAAATTCATAAAAATCCTCCTTATTTATGATATTTATTTATTATTTATCATCTATCATTAAATTGTCCATCTTCCTGCGCTTTTTGGAAGATGCCGCAATAATGGCAAAGATAATACCTGCAATAATAGCAACACAGACAACTGAGCCCGCAATTATCGGGAGAACCAGCGTCTTTTTGCTGTAATTCAGCACTATGTTACTTTCCACATCGGAGAAAACGGCATTGTCGTTTGACATTGACTGATACTCATATCCGTCAAAATCAAGATAGTTAATCTCGACTTTGTCGCCATCTGTACCGAGATAAGATTTTGTATCAAGAATTTCACCGTTGTTGCCCATATAAATGACATTTGCTCTGCAAGTCATTTTGGTATCGGTAGTTGCGGGAGCATTAGGGTCTTCTTCTGTTGATACGGGGATTGATTTGAATCTATACACAACTTCGATATCTTCGTTGGTATATTTTCCTGCACCGTTTTCGGGCAGCTTGTCGAGTTCAAGGTTATAGCCTTTTACAGAGGCTATCGCTGGGGTAAAATACTGCTGTCCGGTACGGTTTCGCATTACTATGGAATTGGAAATTTCGTCATCATATTCGTCAACATATTTGAAAACGACCTTTGAGAAATTTCCCGAGTAGTGTTTGCAGTTGATTATCACTTCGGCAGGTTCTTTGGAAAATGTTCCTTTTGTTTTACCTGTTGAGGTGCTTACATTATAATTAAACAGTACATTTTCAGGCGTTGTTACAGAGTAACTCTCGCCTTCTTTGCCGTTGAGAATCTGTTCATAAAAAATCGAATTTGTTGAAGAATCTTTATATTTTACATAGACATAGCACTTGTCCCATTTTTCTTCAAAAGAATCATAACTACTTTGGTCAATCAAGATTGCACAAGAAGATTTTCCTACTGTAACTTTGCCGTTGTCGATATATTTCAGTGCCATAAGCCCTGCTATTTTCTCATCGGCAAGTTGTACCCATACGGTGTCTTTGTCGATAGATACATCAACACTTTTGTTACTGCCGTTTAGAATTACTGTGGCTTTCTTGACTTTTCCTTCGCCCTTTATTGTGTAAGCAATTGTGCCGTCGGGTGCGTCAAGATACTCGATGTCTTTTGAATAATCGTCTTTTGTCTGGGTGAACAAATCGACATTCTTGCGTATATATATAAGACCGCGGTAATAATCGACGACTTCGGCATACTGGTTCATAATATTCCAGTCAATCTGATTTTCCTCAACAGATGATTTATAGGAATTTTCGTCGCCGCCTTTTGAACGCCCCATTTCTTCGCCGGCAAGCATAAACGGCATTCCCTGAGAAGTGAGGATTATTGCACCGGCAAGTTTGTTCATTGAAACAAGGTTTTCGTCCCTTATTCTGAATTTGTCGTTCTTTTTGATTTCTGTTTTGACGAGTTTGTCGTACAAAGTGAGATTATCGTGACAGGATGAATAGTTGACGCATTGGGATGCCTCACTTGCCCATCCTGTCGAAGTCTGACCTTCTATTCCCTTTCTTATACCTGCTTTTGATGAGCCGTTTTGAATAAAGCCTTTTTCCGCTTCGTTGAAAACATTTCCTTTTATTGCATCACGGGTAGTGTCGTTAAACGCACCGATACGCTTTGAAAGTTTGTAGAGATTATCCTGATTTGCAAGAAGTACAGACGGGTCTGCCTTTGTTTCCATATTCCACGCTTCGCCGTACATCAAGATTTTTTCTCCGTTTTCGAGTTTGTCAAGTTCAGTGCGGATATAGTTCATTGTGTCAACATCGTGAAGTCCCATAAGGTCGAAACGGAAACCGTCGATGTGATACTCTTCTGCCCAGTAGCAGACAGAATTTTTCATAAATTCGCGAAACATAATGCGCTCACTTGCTGTATCGTTACCGCAGCCTGAGCCGTTTGACCACTCACCGTTTTCGCCTATTCTGTAATAATAATCGGGAACGGCAAGGTTAAACCACGAATTTTCACTTTCGTAAGTATGGTTATAAACTACATCCATAATTACGCCGATACCGGCTTTGTGCAAAGCCTGTATCATAGATTTACATTCAAAAATTCTTGTTTTTCCGTCATAGGGGTTTGAAGAATACGAGCCCTCGGGGACATTGTAGTTTTTCGGGTCATAGCCCCAGTTATACTGTTCGGATAAATCGGCTGTTTCATCAATGGAAGCAAAATCGTAGAACGGATTTATTTGAACATAATTCACGCCGAGTGCTTTAAGATAACTTACGCAAGACGGCAAGGTGTCTTCAGACGCATTTACGGTAGTACCGTTTTCGCAAAAAGCCATAAACTTTCCGCGATTTTTCTCGGAAACGCCGCTACTTTCGGATGCGGAAAAATCACGAACGGAAATTTCCCATACAACAGCCTCACTTGCTGTATTCACGCGGTTGAAATTATCGTTTGACCAACCCTCGGGGTTTGTATCTTTCAAATCGACAACCATACCTCTGTCACCGTTTGCTCCTACTGCCTTTGCATAAGGGTCAACAATCATATTTGTTTTTCCGTTGACGGTTACTTCGTATGTATAGTACATATTTTTGTAATTGCCCTGCAAAGTAAGATACCAAGTGCCGTATTCCTCGGAATATTTCATCTTATTTTTTGAGAGCATAGACGCGCCCTCTTCTTCGTCGGTGCCTGTTCTGAAAATGCAGACTTTTACATCCAATGCAACAGGCGACCACAGTTTGAATGTGGTTTCATCCTCGGAATAGGTTGCACCGAGGTTGCCCTTGTAATATGTATTTTCAAGTTTTTTCAGATAATCTTTATAATTTTTTGCCATAGCAGGAGTTGTCTCCTTTGTTGAAACTGATTGTGCAGGCTGTGTGGGAGTTTGAGTTGACTCTTTTTCGGTTGTATCTGTACCAAAACAGATAACTGTTGAAGACAGAACAAGACTCAAACACAGAACGCCTGAAACAAGATATTTTTTCAGCAAAACGGCACCTCCGACATCCATATTTTAACTCAATATAATAATAGCATATTTAATCTGCAAATTTAATTCCCAAAAAGAAATTAACCGCCAAACTGACGGTTAATTTTTTGTAATTATTTTTAGTGATGTTAAGTTTTGTTTATAGTCCGTAATACGAGTCTTTTTTCAGTTCTTCTTCTATTCGCAACAAGCGGTTATATTTTGCTACTCTGTCGGTTCTTGTCGGTGCACCTGATTTTATCTGTCCCGAATTTGTTGCAACCGCAATATCGGCTATTGTTGTGTCTTCTGTTTCGCCGGAGCGGTGAGAAATTACCGTAGTAAACCCTGCTCGTTGGGCGGCGTTTACAGTCTGCAAAGTTTCGGTTAATGTTCCTATTTGATTAACTTTGACAAGGATTGAATTTGCAGACTTTTGCTCTATTCCCTTTTTGAGTCTTTTTACATTTGTGACAAAAAGGTCGTCGCCGACAAGTTGAATTTTCTTTCCTATCTGCTCATTGAGGACTTTCCAGGAATCCCAATCATCTTCGGACAAGCCGTCTTCAACAGAAATTATCGGATATTTTGTACATAAATCTTCGACATAGGAAATCATATCGGATGATGAATAGGAAATCCTGCGTTTTGGGAGATTGTATTTTTCGCCGTCGTACCACTCGGATGATGCTATATCGAGAGCAATTTTTGTGTTCTCGGTATTATATCCGGCGCACTTTATCGCTTTCAAAATATACTCTATTGCTTCGTCGTCGCTTTTTAGATTCGGTGCAAAACCGCCCTCGTCACCGACAGATACTGAAAGTCCGTCTTTTTTCAGCAATTCGCCGAGTTTGTGATATATTTCGCTGCATTGTCGCAAGGCTTCGTGAAAACTTTTTGCACCTGTCGGCATTACCATAAACTCCTGGATATCTATGTTATTTCCCGCGTGAGCGCCACCGTTTAGAATATTCATCATCGGCACGGGGAGTCGGTGTGCAAATGTTCCTCCGATATATCTGTATAGCGGGATATTCAAAAACTTTGCCGCCGCCTTTGCACAGGCAAGCGACACAGCCAAAATTGCATTTGCACCGAGAATTGACTTGTTCTCTGTGCCGTCAAGTTCGCACATAATACGGTCTATTTTCATTTGTCCCAAAACGGACAAGCCCTCAAGTTGAGGGGATATTACCGCTTCGACATTATTGACGGCGTTTTGTACGCCCTTGCCCATATACCTGTCCTCTTTGTCCCTAAGTTCTACTGCCTCGAACTTTCCTGTTGATGCGCCTGACGGCACACTTGCAACAGAGCAGACTCCACATTCAAGCATCACCTGTGCTTCTACTGTCGGGTTGCCTCTTGAATCAAGAATTTCTCTTGCGATTATTTTTGATATTTTGCTATTCATATTATTCCTCCTTGTACCTATTATCGGTAAAAAAAGGAAGAATATGCAAAAAGGGCGGACAAAGGGCGGTTTCACTTAGGGATAAATAGTCTGAAAATGTGAATTTCGGCGAATAACTTCTTCAAAAACACTCGACATACGCCAGTATGCCGAGCATTTTGTTCATTGTTCTTCATCCTAAATTCATCATTTTCGGATGCTTTGCAGTTTTGAACGAGAAAAAATCTGTGCGTGGTGAAATAAAAAAGTGCAAATATACTGGCGTATATTAAACTTTTTTATAAACCACCGTGCGATTTTTTCCATTCAAAACCTGTTTGCTCCCTAAGTGAAGCCGCCCAAAGTCCGCCCGATATTATGTTTGAGGTTCCTTTTCTTTTTTTATCCCGTATATCATTCTCAGTATGAATGACAACACTTTCGGCTTCTCGATAAGTACAACCTTCATACGCTACCTCCTGCAACTTATGCAAGTGATAACAAGCGTCACTGCCGCTATCACACATACAAGGTTTTTCGGTAAAATTGCCGACACTAACAGCCCTACTCCAAATGCAAGCGGGGTTTTGCAGTTGAAACGACAGTTATTCATAATTATCACCCTTATCATACTATACCGAAAAAAGATATTAGTGACAAAAAAGTTGATAATTGCCGATATTGTTGGTATAATCAAGACGGTGATTTTATGCGTGAAATCAAAATCGAAAAAAACGACTCGGGACAAAGGTTGGATAAATTTCTTTCAAAGAAATTTAAAACGATGCCGAAATCGTTGATGTACAAATACATTCGTACAAAATACATCAAATTAAACGGCAAAAAGACTACTCCCGAAACCTTTCTTTCTGACGGCGATATACTGACATTTTACATAAAAGACGAGTTCTTCAACGAAAAGAAAAACTACGACTTTCAAAAAGCAAGCAAAG
Source organism: Candidatus Ruminococcus equi (assembly GCA_018065465.1). Classification (GTDB taxonomy): domain Bacteria; phylum Bacillota; class Clostridia; order Oscillospirales; family Acutalibacteraceae; genus Ruminococcoides; species Ruminococcoides equi. The sequence continues at coordinate 8,695 of JAGHTC010000066.1, read as the reverse complement.
AACTCAACATACTGTATGAAGATGAAAACCTTATGCTGATTAACAAAAAGGTTGGCGTTATCGTACATCAGGATTCATCTTATGGCTCGGATGCACTTGTGCAAAGGGTGTTGAGATACCTTTATGAAAAAGGTGAATATAACCCCGAAAGTGAAAATTCATTTACTCCTGCACTTGTCAACCGCATTGACAGGAACACAGGCGGAATTGTTATTGCAGCAAAAAATGCAGTGGCACTTCGTACGCTGAACGAAAAGCTGAAAAATCGCGAAATCGTCAAAACATATCTTTGTATCGCAAAAGGCAAAATGCCGAAAAAGAGTGATATCATCACGGCTTTTCACACTAAAAATGAAAAAACAAACACGGTAAAAATCTACGACAAAGAAGTTGAAAATTCAAAGGAAATTATTACAGAATACAAGGTGCTTGACACAAGCGGTGATTTGTCACTTCTTGAAGTCACTCTCCATACGGGAAGAACTCATCAGATAAGGGCACATCTTTCACATATCGGTCATCCCCTGCTCGGTGACGAAAAATACGGTGATAAAAAATTCAACGCAAAGTACAATATGAAAAGGCAGGCTTTGTACTCATATAAACTCACATTTGATTTTTCTTCCCCCTGCCCTCTTGACTACATAAACGGAAAAACTTTTGAAGTAAAGAATGTTCCTTTTGCAAAAGACTTTCGAAAACTAAAATAGAGTGAGGAGTTAGGAATGAGGAGTTAGGAGTTAAGGTTTGGAAATTTATATTTTCTAAAAACTAAAAACTAGGTACTAAAAAAGTCTGTGGCGAAATAAATCGTCACAGACTTTTTTATATACTACTGAAACTGTAAGCCGGGTTATGTATTCGGCAGTCATCTATCTTGGCCTTGCGTTACCGCAAAGGCTCAACGCCACCTCCATCGGACAGCCGAGCAAGCCTTGTGTCCGTCCACGGTGTTGCTTCAAATAGGGTTTACACGACAACTGCGTCTCCGCAGTTTCGGTGAGCTCTTACCTCGCCTTTCCATCCTTACCGTATAAATACGGCGGTAATTTTCTGTTGCACTATCCCTAGGGTCGCCCCCGGCGGCCGTTAGCCGTTATTTTTGCTCTGTGAAGCCCGGACTTTCCTCGGACAGGGGCTTTCGCCCATTGCCCGCAACTGCCTGTTCCAGTTGTAAAACTATTTTGTTTCGCTAAATAAGATTAGCAGATTTTATGTATTCTTTTGCCTTTTCTATCAAAAAATCTTTTTCGTTTTTGTACTCGTTTTGCTGCACCTTGTCAAGCAGGTATTCGAGGACATTTTTGATGTTCTCGCCCTTTGTGACACCAAGGTGAATTACATCACTGCCGTTGATTTTTAATTCTTTCAAAGAATAACACTCGTGTTCTTCAAGTATTCTTCGGTATTCTTTGATGCTCATATCAAGGAATCTGACCTTTTCTTCCCTTTCGTAATCGGACTGGGCAACGATATCGGCACGCTGGATTTTGAACAAATCTTCCATCAAATCAACGCCCAATAAATTGAGCATTTTCTTTATTTTATAGCTGTCGCCGTTGAGCCTTTCGTCGTGATTATCAATCAGCAAATTAACATTTTTAATAAACTCATTCGGATATTTCATCCTTTTCATAATGCGGTTGGTGATTTCAGCGCCCAAGGCATTATGGTTATCAAAATGGCATTTGCCGGTTTTCGGATCGCGTCTTGCGGTTAGCGGCTTTGCGATATCGTGGAAAAACATTGTTGTTCGAAGTAAAGGCTCTTTATCGAGAAAAACCAGCGCTGCTACTGTATGCATCCACAAATCTCGGTTATGGTGCGGTGTGTGCTGGTCATAATCAAACATCGAAGAAATTTCGGGTATAATAACTGCGAGAACCTCTTTAAACGATTTCAGCACATACTCGGCATTATCACCGCAAAGCATTTTTTCAAATTCTGAAATAATTCTTTCGTAGGCAACATTTTGCAGTAATTCTTTATTTTTCAGTAGTGCAAGATGCGTACGCATTTCGATAGAAAATGAATAGGTTGATGCAAAACGCATAGCACGCAAAATCCTTAATGCATCTTCATTAAATCGCAAATCGGGTTCGCCTACACAACGGATGACCTTGTACTTTATATCATTCGCTCCGCAAAACGGGTCAACTATTCCTTTTTCATCATTATATGCAATTGCGTTTACCGTAAAATCTCTGCGGGATAAGTCGCTTTCAAGCGAACTTGAAAATTCAACTTCATCGGGGTGGCGGGAATCGGAATAGTCACCGTCTTTTCGATAGGTTGTTATTTCAAATATTTCATCATCAATGCTAACGCCGATTGTACCAAACTTTTCGCCTATTGTATATATCTTGCAATCGGCAAAACAAGACTTTATTTCATCGGGTTTTGCAGATGTTGCAAAATCCCAGTCGTGAGGCTCAAGCCCTAAAAGCGCATCGCGAACACAACCGCCGACGGCAAAACATTCAAAGCCGTTTATGGAAAGCGTTTTTATGATAAATTTTGCATTTTTTGAAAGTTTGACTTCCATATTTTCCCTCATTATAACTTGTTATATAAAAACATTATAACATAATATATCTATTTTTCAACAAATAATCACGCGATAAACAAAATACATTCCAAAATATTTTTTTGTTGTCTTCTTTTCCAAAGTAAACGAAGACTTTTTTCAAACAATAAATTCGGCAACAAAAGGCGGTGATAAAATTGAAAAATAAAAAAATTAAAGTTGCCTTGCTGTCTGTACTTTTTACGATAGTTTTTTCAATTTCTGCCAATGCCGAAAACAAAACCGTTATCTTGGGCGGTGAGCCTTTCGGGTTGAAACTCTTTACAAACGGCTGTGTTGTTATTAATGTTGACAGCGATGAAAACTCACCGGCAAGTAAAGCAGATATCGAAAAAAATGATGTTATCGTTTCTGCAAACGGACAGGAAATAACTTCTAACTCACAACTTGAAAAAGTCATCAAAAATTCTAACGGAGAGGATATAGAATTATCTCTATTAAGGAATAACGAAACTATAACCGCTACGATATCTCCGAAATTAGATGACAACAAAGAATATGTGGCGGGGATGTGGGTACGCGACTCCACCGCAGGGATAGGAACATTCACTTATTTTGACGAAGAAACGATGTCTTTCGGGGCACTCGGTCACGGAATATGCGACAAAGATACAGGAATGCTTATGCCACTAAAAGACGGAGAAATTTTCAGAGCACAAATAAGCGGATGCAACAAAGGCGTTAAAGGAACCGCAGGTGGACTAAATGGATATTTTGAAGATGAAGCAATCGGAATAATAAATCAAAACAACGCTTTCGGAATATACGGAAAATACTCTACTGCTTTGGGTGATGAAAAAATCGAAGTCGCAGACGACTCTGAAATCACAAAAGGCGAAGCATCAATATTTGCTACCATATCCGACGAAGGAGTAAAAGAATATTCTGTAGAAATAGAATCGGTAAATCTTTGTGACAAATCGGGACAAAATATGGTTTTGCATATTACAGATGAAGAACTTCTCGAAAAAACAGGCGGAATAATTCAAGGGATGAGCGGCAGCCCGATAGTACAAAACGGTAAGCTTATCGGGGCTGTTACCCATGTATTTGTGAACTCTCCGCAAAAGGGTTACGGAATCTCAATTTCGAATATGTTATCAAATAACATCTAAATTTCTACTAATCAGTCACAAAAAGTTATAATTTGTAAAATCATTCTTATAAAAAAATAAAAATTTTTTCTGTTTGCTATTGCCAAATTTACCAATAAATGGTATAATGACCTCACAAAAATAAACGGGAGATGTAAAAATGATTGAACAAATCAAACTTTTGATGACAAAAGCCACCAATGACAATGTCACAGAAATCCAAAATGTTCTCGCAAACTACAATATCGTATGTTCTTTTTGTTCGAAGGACGGTGACGACCTTTTGCGTAGAATCGAAACAGACAAGCCGAACGTTGTTCTTATGGACCTTTTTATGACGAGTACCGACTCTATCGGCGTTATGAGAAGCGTCAAGAAAGAACAGATGCAAAATCCGCCGATGTTCATTGTCTACTCAAGTTTTGACAGTCCGATACTCGAAAGAGAGGTTATGAGCAGCGGAGCGGCGTACTTTGTACTCAAGCCGTACAAACTCACTGACCTCGGAGAAAGTATCATTCGTCTTGTCAAGACATCGAAACTCAAAGTTAAAGGCGGAATCAAAACAGCGGGTTTTGATGACTATTCTCTTGAACTCAAAATCACGGAGATACTTCATCAAATCGGCGTTCCTGCCCATATCAAAGGGTATCATTACCTGCGTGATTCTATCACTATGGCGGTTGAAAAGCCGGACATCATCAACGCTGTTACAAAAAGGCTCTACCCTGCTGTTGCAAAGAAATACGAAACGACTTCTTCAAGGGTTGAAAGAGCCATCAGGCACGCTATTGAGGTTGCCTGGGACAGAGGTGATGTTGAGGTGCTCAACTCCTACTTTGGTTACACTATTCAAGGTAGCCGAGGAAAGCCGACAAATTCGGAATTTATCGCTATGATATCAGACAAATTAAGACTCCAAATGAGAAATGCAAGTTGAGAACAAGGCTGTGACATTTATGTCACAGCCTTGTTAGTTTAAGTTTTTAAAATAAAAACTTAAAATTAAGAGTGAAAAGTGAAGAATGAACAGTGAATAATTAAGGGAAAATCACAAGCGATTTTTGATTTATAATTTTATGCTACTTCTTTCTCAACTCTTTTAGATTTACATAAATTTTTTATTATGATATAATAATACCAATAAAAAGGAGGGGTGATATGGAAAAACTGAAATTCGACATTGAAGGTATGTCGTGTTCTGCTTGCAGTTCGAGAATACAGGAAAAAGTTCGAAAAACCGCAGGTGTTATTTCTGCCGATGTTAACCTCCTTTCCAACTCGATGGCGGTAACGATAGACGAAAGTCTTATTTCTTCTAAAGAAATAATCGACGAGGTTATATCGTTGGGATACAAAGCCTATATTCATACCGACTCTACCCCAGATAAATACAAAACACAAAGCAAAAAGAAACTGAACAAACTGCTTTTATCCCTTATTCTTCTTATAGTTTTGATGTTCTTTGCTATGGGGCATTTATTCAATTTATCCATAAATCCCTATGTCAATGCTTTGATACAGTTTGTACTCACCCTCTCTATAATCGGGTTGAATTTTTCTTATTTTACTTCCGGTTTTAAGGGGCTTTTCAAACTTTCGCCGAATATGGACTCGCTTATTGCATTAGGTGCTACTGCTTCGTTTTTATACAGCATTTTTGCTGTTTTGCTTACCGACGATTTTATTCACAATATTTACTTTGAATCGGCGGGAATGATACTCACTTTTGTATCAATCGGAAAATACTTTGAATCAAAATCAAAGAGCAAAACCACCGAGGCTATTTCAAAGCTGATGAAACTAAGCCCGAAGCAAACGCTGATTGAAAAAGACGGCAGGGAAACGCTTATTGATACCGACGATATCAAAATCGGTGATACGGTTATTGTCAAAGAGGGCTATGCCCTTTCGGTTGACGGTGAAGTAATATCAGGCAACGGCTACTGTGACGAATCCGCCCTGACGGGTGAGAGTATGCCTGTACAAAAGGATATCGGTAACAAGGTTTTTTGCGGTACTACTCTTACAAACGGATACATCAAAGTTAAAACAAAAAAAATTAAATCCGACACCACTTTGTCAAAAATCATCGCACTTGTTGAAGATGCGTCTAACTCAAAAGCACCGATAGCAAAAGTTGCCGACAAGGTCAGCCTAGTTTTTGTTCCCGTAGTTATTGCTATCGCTCTTGTTACCCTCATAGTATGGCAGATTATCTCGGGTGATTTCGGAAGTTCGCTTTCGTTTGCTATTGCGGTTTTGGTAATCTCTTGTCCTTGTGCTTTGGGACTTGCTACTCCCACGGCGATTATGGTAGGCACGGGCAAAGCCGCCGAAGACGGCATACTGATAAAATCATCATCGGCACTTGAAATACTTTCAAAAGCAAAGAATGTTGTTTTTGACAAAACGGGAACTGTTACAGAAGGAAAGCCGTCTGTTAGCGAAATCGTAATATTTGACGGATTTGATAAAAACTTACTGCTCAAAATTACGGCAAGCCTTGAACGATTTTCGCAACACCCGCTTGCAACTGCGGTTGTATCAAAATACAATAGTGACGACTACTTTGAAGTTACAGGCTTTGAGAGTGTTACATCGAAAGGAATTTGTGGAATAATCAATGGTGTAAAATTCTTTGTTGGAAATAAAGAGTATATCGGAATAACAGATAAAACCGATGTTCTTGAAGATATTGCAAAAACGGGTGCTACTCCGCTGATTGTTTCAAACGGCGAAAAAATCCTCGGAATTATCGCCGTCAGCGATACGATAAAGAAAACGAGCAAAAACGCCGTAGAGCAACTGCACGATATGGGCATTACAACTTATATGCTCACAGGTGACAATGAAACCACGGCGGAATATGTCAAATCCGCTACGGGTATTGAAAATGTTTATGCACAGTTACTCCCCGACGGGAAAGAGAAAATCATAAACGATTTGAAAAAATCGGGCGTTACGGTTATGGTCGGTGACGGAATCAACGACTCCCCTGCCCTTGTGTCGGCTGATGTGGGTATTGCTGTCGGTGCGGGGACGGATATTGCTATCGACTGTGCTGATATTATCCTTGTCAAAAACAACCTTGACGATATTGTGACATCCGTAAAACTTTCCAGAGCAGTACTCAAAAACATTAAGGAGAATCTTTTTTGGGCTTTCTTCTACAATGTTATTTTCATTCCTGTTGCCGCGGGTGTGCTTTTCCTCCCATTCGGAATACGGCTTTCACCGATGTTTGGCACTATTGCGATGAGTTTAAGTTCAATTTGTGTTGTATCGAATGCCCTACGGCTTAGAAAATTTAATCCACATAAAACAAAGGAGAATGTAAAGATGAAAACTATTATTATTGACGGTATGATGTGTGAGCACTGCAAAGCGCATGTTGAAAAAGCACTAAACTCTATTGACGGAATCGAAGCTACTGTTGACCTTGAAAACAAGTGTGCGTATATCAACGGCTATGCTGACAACTCCGTTTTAAAAAGTGCTGTTGAAAACGCAGGATATACTGTAGTTGAGATAAAATAAGATAAGGCGATACTCACAAATTTTCCGAATATCGCACTTTATTTTTTCGAAATACTGTGTTATAATATATATATTAAATTTTGGGTGGTGGATTTATGGCTTTTGATACTTTTGATGAGGGCATTAACCTCGGCGGAATAAGAAGCAAAAATGAGATAAGAACTCTTATCTGCTATATTTTCTGTACACTAAAAAGACCGCTTTCAAAAGAAACGGTCATAAACGCTTTGCAGGAAAAAGGTCTTGCAAATTACTTTGAATCTACCGCCTGCTTTGACGACCTTGTAAAAGGTAAGAACATCAAGAAAACCGACGAAGACGAAAATCTTTTTGAGATTACCGACCAAGGGAAACTGATTTCCAATCAACTTGAGGACACACTTGCGCTGACGGTTAAAGAACGCGCTGTTGAATGCACTCTTTCCCTGCTCGAAAAAGAAAGGCTCGAAAAAGAACATTCCGTTACAATCGAAAAGTGTGAAAACGGATACAGGCTCAACTGCTCAATCTCGGGCGGAGATATGGAACTTTTGTCCTTTTCGCTTTATGTTCCGGATATAAATCAAGCAAGACTGCTCCGCAAAAACTTTCGGAAAAATCCGGAATCTTTCTACTCGGTTATTATCGCTATGATGACAAGGGATAAAGCGTCGGTTGAGGATATATTAGATGAGTTAAACTCTATTCTCTAAACTATTATCCCCATCATAACGAGCAAAGCAACAGATGGAATACCGCCGACTATCGACGATATTACGCTTAAATTCGATATCGGCACATATACTCCTGTCACACTCGACAGTAAATCTACTATTATGAGTGTAACAGGTCCTATTATCATAGATAACAAAGCCCTTTTGAAGGGCTTTTTATTTTTTGAACAAAAGTGAATGAAAGAGAAGACAAAAAACGAACAGAGTAAAACTACCACATATACCATAAAATCACCACAAAAAAAGACTATCGGTAACCCGATAGTCAATTTTATGATTGTTATACTCGAAAAATTCTTATTCTGTAGTCTCAGATGCAACTTCGGAAACAGTTGTTTCGGCAGGAGCATCAGTAGAAGCAGCAGTGTTGTTTGAAAAATATGCGATAATATTCAAAGCAAGAACAACAACTACGAAACCGATAGCAACCCACTTTGTTGCAGAAGCAAGAACTTTGTCATAGGTACGAGCCTTATTCTGTGAGAAGAATGTATCAGCACCGCCGGAAACAACGCCGACACCCTGCTGATTACCTTCCTGCAAAATGATAACGATAATCATAATGAGAGATGCGATAATCAAAATTGCACCCAAAATAATCTCCCATACTGTCATAATATATCTTCCTTTCAATAACTTTTCTTATCAATCCAATATATTCTATCACATAAAATCAAATAATGCAAGTACAATTTTTATTTTCTAATTTAGAACAATAACTATTAAATGATAGAAAGTTGCTTTGCACCGTCTTCTTCGCT
>JAGHTC010000036.1 GCA_018065465.1 Candidatus Ruminococcus equi | reverse complement strand
GAAGAATAGATGACACTGTATACCAAAACGCAGAAAAACTATGCGGAAATATTCGCAGACTTTTGATTGCTTCCTGTTCAACAGCTAAAAATAACTTAACGAATAAATAATACACATAATTGACAAATTAGAATTTAAGGAGATGTAAAAATGAAAAAATCAAAAGAGTATAAAATTAGTGTTGTATTATTCAGTATCGCTTTGGTATTGTATGGCATATGTATAATTACAGGGCTTATTCCTGAACTTAATTTTGATATAGATAAGATATGTATGTATCTAGGATTTGCGTTTATGGGTTTTGGTTTTGTGTTTTTGTTAAAGGCTAAAAATAAATAAGAACAACAAATCCCATTTTATCGAGCAAAGCAAAATGTACTGTATATCCGATTTTATGCACAAAAAAGCAAGTCTTTCGACTTGCTTTTTTTAATGATTTATTGAGTCTATTAATGCGGAAATGATATGAACGAACTCGTCTTCTTTATCATCGGCGCATAGCATTACGAAATCTTTTCCGTTATCAATAATAGCACGGGCGCTGAGAATACCGTCCTGTGTATATCCGAGAAAGGCTATATTAAAGCCGTTTCGATTCATCATTTCTTTCCGCTTTACCGGGGCAAACATACTTGCATAAACGTCGGCAGTCTCTTTAAGTGTCCAACCGTCTTTTGCAAAAAATTCGAAATCTTCTTTTGTGATATTTTTCATCAGTGTTTCGTCATACATATCGGCAGTAAAATAATTTTTGTCAAATATTCTTGCCACAATTTTCGGCATATAATCTGTATTTGAACTGTACTGAAAACACGACGGGAAAACATCATCATGAATTTTCCTTACCGAATAGCCTTTCGGGATGCGAAAAGTAAGGTTGCTTTCTCCTATTGAGAGTTGGTCGGTTTTGTACCTTACACAGATTTTCACAAATTTTTGCAGGCCTTCAAAAATGTATGCCTGTACTATATTCTTTTCTTCGCTTTTTGCATCGAAATATATATATGTTGCCGTATAGCGGTCGTTACTTACCCTTATGGATGAGGTAACCTGATATTCGCCCGCCTGCTCTTGTCCCTTCTCTTCAAGCGTCATATCATTTTTTTCGTATTCATATACATAGATGTCGGCATTGTCTTCATCGCCTGCAAAAATCTTTACGAGTCCGAGTTCTTCGGCATTTGCGGGCAATTCCTTCTCGTGACGCGGTTCGTTGAATTTCCAAACAGGCAAGCCATCGCCTATCTGAAATTCGGTCACTGTGCCATTTAAACTACACGCAGGCAAAAGGCAAAGCGCAATACATAATATAAGTATAATGGAAACAGTCCGTTTCATTTTTCTGTCCTCTCTTGAAATAGATTGTAGGTTTATACTGTCACATAGAATAAACGCCTTTCCCATCAAGTGGTGAGAAAGGCTTTATCATTGAATTGATTCTATTATGAATTAAAAATTGACATAATGTCGTAGAAAGAATCGTCATCATCGGATGAGTCGGTATCAACAGACGGAGCGGCAGGACTCGGAGTATCAATTCTTTCGGGTGAAGAATTCGGGAAAGCCTCGGAGTTGTCGATATTTGAACCGCAACCTGTTGCGATAACCGTAACGCTGATTTCGTCTTTCATATCTTCGTTGATAACAGCACCCCAGATGATGTTTGCATTTTCGGCAGCCTTCTGCGAAATCATTGTAGAAGCGGCGTCGATATCATCGAGTGTGATGTCGGGAGATGCAGTGATGTTGATAATAACACCTGTTGCACCGTCGATAGAAGTTTCAAGCAAAGCACTCTTTATAGCCATTTCAGCGGCAACAACAGCTTTGTCTTTACCAGTTGCTTTACCGATACCCATATGTGCGAAACCTGCGTCCTTCATAACAGCCGTAACATCGGCAAAGTCGAGGTTTACAAGACCGGGAACAACGATAAGGTCGGAAATACTCTGAACGCCCTGGCGAAGAACATCATCGGCAAGGAGAAAAGCATTCTGCAAAGTGATAGCCTGGTCAGAAACGAATTTAAGTCTTTCGTTGGGAACGATAATCAAAGAGTCAACGCAGGGAGTGAGTTCTGCAATACCCTGTTCAGCCTGAGCCATACGCTTTTTACCTTCAAAAGCAAAAGGCTTCGTTACAACGCCGACAGTGAGTATGCCCATATCCTTCGCAATCTTTGCGATAATAGGAGCGGCACCTGTACCTGTTCCGCCACCCATACCTGCTGTAATAAATACCATATCGGTATCTTTGAGCATAGCAGCGATTTCCTCGCGATTTTCTTCAGCGGCAGCCATTCCTACTTCGGGCATAGAGCCTGCGCCCTTACCTCTTGTTGCTTTTTCGCCGATTTGGATTTTCTGGTTAGCCTGAGAAAATCTCAAAACATGCTCATCGGTATTTATTGAGATGAATTCAACATTCTTAACAACCATTTTAATCATACGGTTAACGGCATTTCCACCGCCACCGCCGACACCGATTACTTTAATTACCGGTAAATAATCAATAACTTCTCTTTCTAATTCAAAAGCCATAAATAATTCCTCCTTGAAAGGTTGTGCGAAAAACACACAGTATGGAGATTTTACACTCCTCTACTATATAAAGTAACATATTCAAAAAGATTTTGCAACTTTTTTTTGAAATTTTCAAAAATTTCTTATCAATCCACATACCATTGTTCAATCGGCAGGCTTTTTTGTTCTTCTTGATTATCTTGTCCTGCTTCTTCACCGTTTTCTGTGGTTTCTTTTTCTTTGTCATCTTTGTCTTTGGTTGAATCTATCTGGAGCAACGGCTTTTCGTTGAAATAAGATTTCTTCGTTTCGTTGCAGCGGGAAACATCAAGTTCACCCTCAACTTTGTTCGCTTTGTTTACATCAATCTTTTCGGTGATTATTGTCATCGCCGTGCGAATTTTGTAGCTTAAATCCTCCGGCATACCGAGTTTCACTTTTATTCTGTTGTCATAGGTAAATGATAATTCGGCAGGATTTGATGCATCAATTTCGGTGATACCCTGATAACCGTTATCCGAGAAAATCGTGGAAATATTCTCGATAATCTCAACAATCGTATCGTCTTCATATTCGATATAACTTCCGACTTCTGCAGTCTTTGCAGTCGGTCCGATAAATATCGGCAAATTGATTTTTGAGATATCCTCTGTTTTTTCGAGTATGCGTCCCTTTGAACTTACGACAAAATACTCCTTGTCCGAGATTTTTACAATGTAAGACGGGACAGCCTCGGTGATATTTATTGTAATTGTATCGGGAATTTTAGCTGATATTTTTACATCCTCGATATATGGGAATTTTTTCTTTATCTCTCTTTCGGCATAGCCTTTTGCCGAAAGGAAAATATTTTCGCCTTTTTTAATCGGGCAGGCGGAAATAATCTCACTCTCACTGCTCAAGGTGTTTCCGATTACCTCGTAGTTTTCGGTCTTGAACAGAACAGTCAGCGAAAGTACAACGCAAGCACAAAGCACAACAGCAACGATTACACAGCAACTTACTATCCTGCGGATTTTTCTCTGCAACGGAGTTTTCGGCTTTTTCGGCGCTTGCTTTTTCGCTATTTTCTTTTCGGCAGAAGCGCGCTTTCTCTCCTGCCGTTTTTCTTTTCTTTCGTCAACATAGAAACTGTTTGTATCATCGGAAAACTCTTCTAATAATGCGTTTGAGTTTTCCTTTCTTTGTTGGGATTTGCGTTTTATTTCGGAGAAAATACCGCTTTGTCTTTCGTCTTCTGCATAGTCTCTTTCGTCAACATCATAATCTATTCTGTTACTCACACAAATCCCTCCTTTTAAAATTCTAAATCTTTTTTACATCTGCGCCGAGTTGCGACAGCACAAGTTCGAAATCCTCATATCCTCTTTCAAGATACTCGATACCGCTGATTGTGCTTTCACCTTTTGCACAAAGGCAGGCAATCACCAAAGACGCCGCACCTCGTAAATCGTAGGCATTCACATCGGCACACAAAAGGCGTTTTACGCCGTCTACTACGGCGACTTTGCCTTCTACTTTTATATTCGCACCAAGGCGACACAGTTCGCAGACGTGTTTATATCGGCTTTCAAAAATATTTTCAACAAAAACCGTGATACCATCCGACACACACGCCATCGCCATAATCACTGCTTGAGAATCGGTAGGAAAACCGGGATAAGGCATAGTTCTTATAAGATTTTGTGCCTTTAGCCTTTGGGGTGCTGATATTGTCATTTTATTTTCTTTATATGTTATTTCACAGCCGCTTTGCTCAAAAATCGGAATAACTGACTGCAAGTGGCTTTGTATCACACCGTCTAATGTAATCTTTGAATGGGTGACGGCTGCACAAGACATCAAGGTTGATGCTACTATTCTGTCGGGAATAATCGAATGTGCAGTACCGTGGAGTTTTTCCACACCGTCTATTATTATCGTACTTTCTCCCGCGCCGGTAATTTTTGCTCCGCAGGAGTTTAGAAAATCGGCAAGGTCTGCAATTTCCGGCTCTCTTGCGGCATTTGTAATTATCGTTGTACCTTGCGCTAAAACAGACGCTATCATTATGTTTTCAGTCGCACCGACAGAAGGAAAAGTAAGTGCGATTTTTCCGGATTTTATGCCACATTCCGCATCGCACAAAATCTCGCCGTGCTCTTCTGTTATGTCAATACCCATTTGCCGTAAAGACGATAAATGCAGGTCAATCGGACGAGGTCCGAGTTCACATCCGCCCGGGAAAGACATTTTCGCACATTTACAGCGTGCCGTAACAGCGCCGAGAAAAATTATTGAAGAACGCATACGGTGCATTAAGTCATTCGGTATGTCGTACCGCGAGACATTTCTTGTATCTATTATCAGTGTATCTCCGTCTCTTTTTGCTTTGCAGCCGAGATAACGAAGTATCCGTATAGATGCTTCTACATCGGTAAGATTCGGACAGTTATACAAAACACATTCATCTTTACACAAAAGGGTTGCCGCCAATATCGGCAAGGTCGAATTTTTAGACCCTTGAACTTTTACTTCACCTTTCAGTATTTTTCCGCCGTCAACAACAAGTTTTGACATACGATACTCTCCTCTCACAAATCGAATACTCCCACCGCTTGTATTCTATGCTTTGTAAAAGGTAAAAGTGAATGTTCTTTACTTTTTCAATAAATCTTTTATTATCTTATATATTCTTTCGTTTGCGTCGATGATAGCCATATTTTGAGCGTTTTTCGAATATTCGGCAAGCATTGCTTTGTCGAGCACAAGGTCGTCAACCGCCTTTGAAAGCACATCGCCGTTTAAGTTTTTTTCTTCTATAATAGACGCCGCTTTTTTGTTAACCATCGACATAGCGTTATGGTACTGATGATTTTCTGCGACATAGGGCGAAGGAATCAAAACGCAGGGTTTTCCCATAGCCTGGACTTCAGATAAAGTTATCGCACCCGCGCGGCTAACCACTAAATCGCAAGCAGCCATACACCTTGGCATATCGTCAATAAACGGTCTTATATCAAGGTTTTCACAAGAATTTATATCAACGCCGAGACTTTTCAGCATATCGGGAAAATCTGTTGCTCCTTGCCCATAGGCATGAATATGCTGATACTTTCCGTCTTTGGCACTTCGTGCAATAAGCTGTGCCATAGATTCGTTGATACATTTTGCACCCAAAGAACCGCCGAAAGAAAGAATAACAGGTCGTTCATCCAAATTCAGTTCTTTTCTCGATTGTTCCCTGTTGGCTTTTAATATCTGCGGTCTTATCGGATTTCCCGTAACGGCAAATTTTGCTTTCTGTGTAAAATGTTTTTTTGCGTCTTCTATGGCGAGCATAACGACATCTGCATCTTTTGCAAGCATTTTGTTCGTTATTCCGGGGAAAGCGTTTTGCTCATGAATAACAGACGGTATTCCCATACGGGTTGCGGCAAGCAAAACAGGACCGCTGACATATCCTCCCGTACCGATACATATATCGGGTTTGAATTCTTTTATAATATTTTTTGCTTTATGCTTTGAGATAAAAGAACGATGTACTGTCTTTACATTATGTACTATATCGCTGACCTTAAAGCCACGATAAAAACCGCTTATCACAACGGTTTTTATGGGAAAACCCGCTTTTGTGACAAGGGTTTCTTCCATACCGCCTTTGTTACCGATAAAGAGAAATTCGGTATCGGGTTCTTTTTCTTTTATATATGAAGCAATGGCAAGCGCAGGGTTAATATGTCCTGCTGTACCGCCTCCGGCAAGTAAAACTTTCATAAACTGTCTCCGAAACTAACTTTTTTCTATATTTGCGGAACGGGAAATCGAAAGGACTATTCCCATTTGGAACAAAAGCATAATCAGCGAACTACCGCCGTAACTGAAAAACGGCAAGCTGATACCTGTATTTGGCAGCCAGTCGGTAATAACGAGGATATTAAGAATTACCTGCAAGCCAATCTGCGACACAAGTCCTATTCCCAAAAGTTTTCCGAATCTGTCTTTTGCTCTCAATGAAATAACGATACCGCGCCATACAAGCAAAGCAAATATCAGCAAAATTATGATAGCACCGACAAGCCCGAGTTCCTCACATACAACGGCAAAAATAAAGTCGTTTTGCGGTTCGGGAAGGAAAAGATACTTCTGTCTTGACTGTCCTAAACCTAAGCCGAAAAGTCCGCCCGAGCCTATTGCATACAGAGAATTTCGTGTCTGCCAAGTGGTTTGCCACATATCTTCGGTTGTATATATGAGCGCCTGCCCCCAGCCTTCCATTCGTTCCATGGCGTAGGTCAAAAGCCCCGTCGCCCATAGTATCAGTACGGCAGCTAAGAACAAACCGGCACCGATAAAAATCCATTTTACATCAATACCCGATACAAAAAGCATTAGAACTGTCAGCAAAGCGATAATTACTATACAAGAGTAGTGAGGCTCCAAAATAAGCAAAATGGCAGTAGACGCAAAAACACCCAGTCCCGGTAGCAGACCGTATTTTACGGTATTCATTTTATCGTAATATCGGCTGCCCATGTGCGCTAAGAAAAGTATGATAGCAAATTTACTGATTTCGGAAGCCTGTATTCCGAAAGAGCCGACACCAATCCAACGCTTTACACCGTCTTGACCGGGCAGTATCAATACAAGTACAAGTGCAAAATATGACACCGCGAGGATAAGTCCCGCAAAACGATGGAAGTGGTGATAATCGAGGTATGAAATACCTATCATCAACGCTATTCCGATAATCGCAAATATAAGTTGGCGTTTTAAATAATGGTAACTGTCGCCCTCTTCGTAAAAGGCTGTCGGATAACTTGCGGAGAACATCATAATTATTCCGATAGCAAGAAGAATAAGTATCAACAAACAAAACGGCATATCAAGTCCTTTTCCGATAGAAAGCAAAGAAAACTTAATTTTTCTTCTTCTGGGAGTATTGCCGTTCCCGCGGTTTTCTCTTTGTCTTTGTTCATCGTAGTTTCTTTTTCTTGACCTTGACTCATATTCAATAGTTGACATCTTATTCACCTGCCTTTCCTAAATAAATAATAGTTATCCGAGCACTACCAAAACAATGGCAATAATTCCGCACAAAGCGGTAACAAGGCTGAACACACCGACAATTTTCATTTCGTTCCAGCCGCACATTTCAAAATGATGATGTATCGGGCTCATTTTGAAAATTCTTTTTCCGTGTGTCAGTTTAAAGTAGCTTACCTGAAGCACAACGGAGAACATCTCAACAAGATAGATGATACCGACCAAAAGTAAGATAAGCTGCATATCAAGAGCAAAGGCAATCGCACATACTATACCGCCCAAAAACAGCGAGCCTGTGTCGCCCATAAATACCTTTGCGGGGTGGAAGTTCCATACAAGAAAGCCCAAACATCCGCCTGCAACCGACGCTGAAAAAAGTACAACGCTGTCAAAAAGTTGAAGCAGGCTTGCAATCAGCATAAAAGCCATTGCAACAAAGAAAGTAACAGATGCGTCAAGTCCGTCGATACCGTCGGTAATATTTACGGCGTTCATCATTCCGACAATGACAAGTGCCATAATGACATAGTAAAAATATCCGAGGTCAACCATTCCCGCAAAAGGAATGGCGATAAATGTATCATCACCGCAAATTTTCATTACGACAAGATAGGCAATAGCAACGACAAATTGAAGTATCAGTTTTTCGATAGCGGTAAGTCCTAAATTCCTTTTCTTTACTACTTTGATATAATCGTCTATAAAACCGACAAGTCCGGAGCAAAATGCCATTGCAAGACCGATAAAAACAAATTTGTCAACGGTAGAAAAGCCTGTGTATATCGAATTTACGAGTACCGAAGCGACAGTGGTAAAAACAATGCCGATGATAAACATTATTCCGCCCATAGTCGGGGTACCCTGTTTTTCTTTATGCCACGACGGACCGATATCGAGTATCGTCTGTCCGAAATTCAATTTGTGAAGAAAAGGTATCAGAAATTTTCCGACCAAAGCGGTAATGGTAAATGCTACCGCCGCCGTACAAAACGCCCAAAAACCAATAATCATTTTTCCACCTCATTTATTTTTAACTGTCGTATCAGTCATTAATTCCGCCTGTTGAGAAAGTAACGGTTATTACAGTACCGGGAGATACTTCTTTGCCTTCTGCGATACTTTGTGTCTTTGCTGCTGCTCCGCTTGCGGAAACAGTACCCGTTACGCTGACATTCACTCCGTAACTTGCGGCTATATAGTTGCAATCGGAAACAGAATATCCGATAAAGTTCGGTACGGTTACCTTGTCATTTGCGCTGTTCTCATCTGTATAGAGAACTATGGTACCGCCCTTCGGAATAGTGCTTCCCGTTACGGGGTTTTGGGCTAATACTGTGTCGCCCTCACCTTTTATCATAACATTAAATCCGTCTGCCTCAACCTGTGCACTTGCGTCACTTACATTCATACCTGTGTATGCACCTGCTGTGACATCGACATTTTCGATTTCGTCATCTTTATACTGTGCATCTATCTCGAGATACGGAAGCACCTCTGCCATAATATTTGCAAAGACCGGTGCAGAAACCGCACTACCGTAGTAGTTGCCCGACAGCGGTGTATCGTAGAATACGAGCATAGCGATTTTCGGCTCGTCTGCGGGAGCAAAACCGCAGTAAGACGCGATATAGTCGTCAACTCCGTCGCCGTTGGAGTCATTCAGCTTTTCGGAAGTACCTGTTTTACCTGCTATGCGGTAGCCTGCAACATAGCCGTTTGAGCCTGAACCGGAAATTGCGTTTTCTTCAAGAATACCGCACATTTCTTTTGATACTTCGTTGGAGATAACCTGTCGTTTTGTATCTGTGCTGATGGTGGAAACTACATTTCCTTCGCTGTCCAAAATCTGCTTTACAACATGAGGCTGAACAAGGTATCCGCCGTTGGCAACAGCGGAACAGGCGGTTATCATCTGGATAGGTGTGATAGAGAAATTCTGTCCGAAAGAAGCAACCGCAAGGTCAACAGGTCCCAAAGAGCCGTCTTCGGAGAAGAAGATGTCGTCGGACTCACCGGGCAAATCTATTCCCGTTTTCTCGGAAAAGCCGAATGCCTGATAATAATCCCAGAATTTTTCTTCGCCGACTAACTGACCTATTTGAATGAAAGCAGGGTTACACGAATGCCACAAAGATTCCTGATAAGTCTGTGAGCCGTGGCCTGCTATATCGTGACAGTGAATTGTTTTTTCATAAAGATTAAATGCACCGGAACAGAAAAACCTTGAGTCTTTGTTTACTACTTTTTCCTGCAAAGCCATAGAAAGCGTTATCATCTTGAAAACAGAGCCGGGATAGTATGTATCACTTATCGCCTTGTTTCGCCACATTTTTGAAAGTGCAATTGACTCTGCCTCGGATTTTGCGGTTTCTCTGATTTTTTCAAGTTCCTTTTTATCTGTTGTTGACGGGTCTTCGACATAACCGTTTTTCATAAGATACTCGTCGGTGATATCTTTGATTTTATCTTTTTCTTCAGCAGACAAAGTAAACGGGTCGTTTAGGTCATAGCCGTTGACAGATGCCATCGCAAGAATTTCGCCTGTGTTAACATCCATCGCAATACATACGCCACGGTTATAAACATTGTTGTCTATAATACCCTGTGTCATATATTTTTCGACTATACTCTGTACGGTTTCGTCAATGGTAAGGACAATTGAGTGTCCGTCTTCTGCGCCGATATTTTGGTTATAGCCGAAGGGCATATCGGTGTTTATCGCATTTTGTGCCGATACTATTCTGCCCGGGGTACCTGTCAAATTTGAGTCATACTGAAATTCAATACCCGAAAGTCCCTGGCCGTCGTCACCTGTAAATCCTATAACAGAAGACGCGAGTTCGGAATAAGGATAATATCTTTTGTAGTCATCCAAAAGCGAAACAACATTTGCAAGTTGGTATTTTTCGCTAAGTTCGGATTGCAGTTCAAGAATTTTGTCTTTTTCTTCACTTTCAATCTGTCTTTTTACAGAGACATAGTAGGTGTTTTCTTTGGTATCTTCCAGCAACTTGGCTTTATCAAGAGAAAGTATCTCGGAAAGTCTGGAGGCAACATACTCTCTTTGTTCGTCTGTTTGAAAATACGCAGGTGCCAAAACGACTCGCCAAACGGATGCACTTTGAGCAAGAATCTTGCCTTTTGAGTCGTAGATTGTACCGCGTTTTGCGTTGACTTTTGTATCTGTTAACTGCTGTTCGACAGCCATTCGTTGGAGTTCTTCACCCTTAATCAGCTGCAGATATGCGAGTCTTGCGATAACCGCACCGAAACCGAAAGCAAGTATTATTATCAACAGCCAAACTGTTCTTTTTCTTAGTCTTTGATTTGCTCCCAAGGTGAATCCTCCTTTCAAAAATCTTAAAATATGCCGGTAATTTTTCCCATAATAATAGCAGAAAAAGAGTTAAGATGAAATCTCAACTCTTATCTCTACATACTTATTAAGTCAACACGGTCGTTATGACCAAATGCTCGAAAAAGCATCTGCTATTGACTCAAATACGTTGTTGTGTGAGCTAAGACCGAGTTCAGCCTTATCACCTTCTGAAAGACTGATAAATTCTTTTTGTGAATTGCTTGCCTTGCTCATACCGAGGTTTTCCTGCGCATACTTCTCGACAACCGCTGTGGAAATCGACGCATCAACTTTCATTTCAAGTTGGGTATAAATGCTCTGCTTTTCTGCGAGGTCTGCCTTTGCGTCTGCTATCTGCTGATTAAGTTCGGTAAGTTGAACCTGTCCGCGGATGATAAACACTACCGCCACAATTACAACAAAAGCCAAAACAAAACTGACGCCGATTTTGAAGAAATTGCTTTTTCTTCTTTTGACACGCTTTGTTGTATTTGGGGATAATTCTACAACATTATTCTGTTTTTCTGTCTTTGCACTTTCGTGTTGAGCAGAACTTGTGTGTTTCTGTTCCTTTTTCCCTTTTATCGTGTTTCTGTTTTTTTCTTCACGGGGAACCTCAAACAAGCGCAGGTCATAGGCTAAATTTCTGTCAATAAAAGCCATACTACACCCCGAATTTCCTAACTTGAAAATCAAGCACTTTGGTTTCTGTTTTCTGTTTAATGTAAATCAAATTTCTATATGTAAAAAAGTAACAATCGTGTAATAATATGTAAAACAATCGGTTGTAAATTCACAAATGCCCGATATATTTCTTTATCGGCAAAATACTATATTGTGAGCAAATACGACACACAAACACAATTTATTGTATAATGTCAGAAATTGTAACAACAATTACAACCTTGTTAATATTTTACTACATCTGTCATCTAAAGTCCATAGTGAATATATACAAATTGAGGGGAATTTTGCCATATATATAGGTTGCACTAACGAAAAAATTAAATCTTTTCCAAAACGCGAAGTTTTGCCGAGCGTGAACGGGGGTTTTCGCTGATTTCTTGCTCAGTTGCGACTATCGGTTTACGGGTGACCTGTTTCGCTCTCGGAGTCTTTTTGCAAACGCATACGGGAAAGTCTTTCGGACAGGTACAACCTTGGCAAAACTCTGCCATTTTCTGTTTTACTATCCTGTCTTCGAGCGAATGGAAAGTGATAATCGACAGTCTGCCCGATTTTGACAGCAGTTCAAACGCGCTGTCTATTCCCTTTTTCAAAACATCGAGTTCACCGTTTACGGCTATTCTCAACGCCTGGAAAGTTTTTCTTGCGGGGTGACCGTCTCTGCGTACCTTTTGCGGAACATTCGCTTTTACAATTTCGGCAAGTTCGAGTGTCGTTTTTAACGGCTTTTCCTCTCTTGCTTTCACAATCCCTCTTGCTATACTTGAAGCATATTTTTCCTCGCCGTAGTCGTTGAGGATTTTTGCAAGTTCTGCATACGGCAAAGTGTTTACTAAGTCCTCGGCAGTAGTACCGCTTTGGCTCATTCTCATATCAAGAGGAGCGTCTTCGTGGTAAGAAAAGCCACGCTCTGCTGTGTCGAGTTGATGAGATGATACGCCTAAATCAAGCAAAACACCGTCAACTTCGAATACACCTCTCTCGGCGAGGAGTTCCTTAATATCGGCAAAATTGCCTTTTATCACAATGGAGTTTTCGTTATCTTTGAATCGTTCTTTGACGGTTTTTATCGCGTCGGGGTCTTGGTCTATGGAAATAAGTTTTCCTGTTGTCAGGCGAGATAAAATCTCGTTTGAATGACCTCCGCCGCCGGCAGTACCGTCAACATAGATACCGTTTTCTTTAATATTCAGCCCGTCTACTGCTTCATAAAGCATTACGGGGATATGAGAGAAACTCATCTTTCCCTCACAGTCTGAGAAGTTCAAGAGCCTCTTTTAAAGAGTCCTGTTTCTGCTTCTCAATAAACATATCAAATTCTTCTTTGTCCCAGACTTCGATTCTCGTATCCATTCCGACGACGACAACATCTTTTTTAAGACTGCTGTCCTCGCGAAGTTTCTGTGAGATTGTTACACGACCTTGGGAGTTCGGCGAAACAAGAGTAGCCGGAGAAATCAAAACATACTGCAAAGAAAGTGCTTTGTCGGCGGGAAGAAGACGAATCTGCTCGCGCAGGCGATCAAATTCTTCTACCGATAATATCTGAACGCACTTATTAAATCCGCTCGTTACATAAAAACTCTCTCCGAGTTGTTCACGAAAATCCTGCGGCAGAACAATTCTGCCCTTACTGTCAATACTGTGTATGCTTGTACCCGAGAACATTCTGCCACCTCCCAAAGATAAATTATCTTATAATTTCAAAAAGTGGTTAATTTTAAGTAACAAATGTCACCAAAAGCCACCTTTTGCCACCTTGTTTTAAATTATATACTATCTTTTGAAGAAAATCAAGAGAAAAGTTACAATTTTTCAAAAAAATTTTACAACATTGAAATTTTCCTGTTCGGAATATAAAAAGTCTCAAAAACACAGCAAAAACCCGCCGAAGATAACCCTCGGCGGGTTTAGTTCATGATAATAAGTCTTTAAAAGTCAAAATTAATAATTCAAAAATCGCAAGGCGATTTTTCCAAAATTATTCATTATTCATCATTCATTATTCATTCGAAGTGCAACGCACTTCGGTGCTCGGCTCTTAATTTGATTTCTTTGTAATTCTCAAATTCTGGCGAGTTTTACGAAGTTCGGTAAGCTGAGCAGTGATAGCGTCGTCGGTTTTCTTCATAATGTTCTCGACATAGTCGTTAGCCGCTTTACGCATTTCGGCAGCTTTTGCCTTAACATCGTTCATCAGTTCTGCTGCTTCTGCCTTTGCTGCACGCATAACCTCGCTCTGGTCAATCATTGCTTTCTTTCTTTCTTCGGCAGCACGGATAATGTCCTCGGCCTCTTTCTTTGCTTCGGAGATAATCTGGCTTCTGTCGGCAACGATATTCTTTGCCTGTCTTACTTCTGCGGGAAGTGTTTCCTGGATTTCATCAAGGATGTCATAGATTTTTTCCGATTCTACAAGGACTTTTCCGCCGGTAAGGGGAACAGATTTTGCCTCCGCAATCATGTCCTGCAAATCATTGATTAGTTCGTCCACTCTCATTTTGGGTATTCCTTTCTACTAAAAATTACTGTTTTAATTTAATACGCTCGCAAACCTCGTCGTGTATACACTCGGGGACAAAGTTTTTGATGTCACCGCCAAAGGATGCAACCTGTTTGACGATACTCGAACTCAGATAAAGGTATCTTGCCTCGGTCGTTAAAAAGACCGTTTCGAGTTCGGGGTTAAGTTTTTTGTTTGTTAAAGCCATCTGAAATTCATACTCAAAGTCCGATACGGCTCGAAGTCCTTTTACAATGGCAGTTGCTCCGCGCATTTTGGCATAATCGGCAAGCAGGCCGTCGTATCCGACAACTTCAACATTGTCAAGTCCTGACAATGTACGCTCAAGAAAAGAAATTCGTTCTTCCAGAGTGAAACTCGGGGTTTTCTTCACATTGACCATAACGGCGACAATGACTTTTTCAAACATTTTGGACGCTCGGGTAATGATATCGACATGACCGAGCGTGACCGGGTCAAAACTGCCCGGGCAAATTACCGTAGTGTGCATAGACAGTCTCCCAAAAACTTCGTCAATTTTCGTTAATACAATCCTCGTGACGATAAATGCTTACCTTTATTTTACCATAGGAATGTAACCTGTCAAGAGTAAATTTGTAATATTTTTGTAATATTTTATCATTTAATGCACTTTCACAAATAATTACCCCTGATTTTCCCATATTTTGTGCAATAATAGGTATAATTTCCTGCAACAACCCCGAATTGTAGGGTGGGTCGAGAAAGGCAATATCATAGTGGATGTTGGCAGTTTTTAGAAAATTTACCGAATTTGTGCAATAAATTGTAGCATTAGGTTGCAAATTTGTAACCATAAGATTTCTCTTAATACACTCTGTGGCTTTTCTGCTTTGGTCGAGAAAAATCGCCGACTTTGCACCACGGGATAATGCTTCTATTCCCATTTGTCCCGAGCCTGCAAAAACATCCAAAAAAGTTCTGCCCTCGATATCAAATTGTATGGCAGAGAAAATCGCTTCTTTTACCTTGTCGGTTGTAGGGCGAACAACATCGTCGCCCTTGAGCGTTTCAAGCACTCTGCCCCTTGCGCTTCCTGTTATTACTCTCATAGTTCTTCCTCTGTATGAAAATATCTGTATACATTCAATGCACTGTCGTGTGTCATACTCGGTGCATTTTCAAGTTCTTTCAGTGATGCCTGCTCGATATTTTTAACTGTTCGAAAATATCTTAACAGTTCTTTTGCCCGCTTTTCGCCTATGCCGTCAATTTTGGTAAGCGAAATGCCGAGCATTTTTTTGCGTCTGTTGTGATGAAACGAAATCGCAAAACGGTGTACTTCGTCTTGTATTGATGTAACAAAAGAGAAAACCCTGCGGTTTCGTTTTATCTCGATTTCGCCGTTTTCGTTAGTTATTGCGCGGGTACGGTGCTTGTCATCTTTTACCATACCAAACAAGGGAATATCAAGCCCTGCTTGTACTAACAAGGGTTTTACCGCACTTACCTGTCCTTTTCCGCCGTCGAGCAAAATCAAGTCGGGCAAACGGGAGAAGCCGTCATTTTCGCCTTTTTTGTATTCTTCTATTCTCCTCGTCATCACTTCTCGCATTGAGGAATAGTCATCTTGGCCCTCGAAAGACTTGATTTTGAACTTTCTGTATGCGGATTTCTTCGGCTTTGCGTCTTCGAAAACTACCATTCCCGCTACATTCTCGCTACCTGCAAGGTTCGATATATCGTAGCTTTCGATATATCGCGGCAATGTATCAAGTCCCAAAAGGTCTTTTAGTTCCTCTAAAACGGAAAGTTGCTTTCCCGTAACTCCGCTTTGCTGGGCAAGGGACTCAAACGCATTTTTTCTGCACATATCGACAAGGTCTTTATAGACGCCCTTTTTCGGTGACAGAAGATAAACTTTCTTCGACTTTTTATCTCGCTTATCGGATAGCCATTGTTCCAAGACTTCGGCATCATTTAAATCTGCGTCGAGAAAAATCTTTTTCGGGACTTCTCGTATGGAATAGTAACGAAGCAAAAATTCCTCTCTTGCTGTTTCTTCGTCGCCTATATCATCTATAATAAAGTTTTCTCTGTCGTAAAGTCTGCCGCAAGAAAAACGAAAGACCTCGAATGAACCTTTGTTCTCGCCTATGGCAAGGGCAATAGCGTCACATTCGTCAATATCAATGTTGACGACCTTTTGTTTGTCTTGCATTCTTTTTGCGGCATTTATTATATCGCGATATTTTGCCGCCTGTTCAAAATCTAATTTTTCCGATGCTTCCTGCATCTTTTCGGTCATTTTCCTTATTGTTTTTGCACTGCCGCCTTTTAGAAAATCTATTGCGGAGTCGATATGCTCGTCGTACTCCTTTTTGCTCATTTTTCCGCGGCAGGGAGCACAACACTGCTTAATATGAAAATTAAGGCAAGGCCTTTGCTTTTTGAAATCTTCGGGGAAACGCCGATTGCAGGTAGGTAGCATAAAAATCTTTTGCGCCTGCTCGACGGAAGTTTTTACATAGTAACTCGACTTGTACGGTCCGATGTACTCTGCCCCGTCGTCTTTTTTCTGCAATACATACGAAAGCCTGCGCCACTCATCATTTGACACCCTGATATAACTGTAGCCTTTGTCATCTTTTAAGAGGATGTTGTACTTTGGTGTATGTTGTTTTATCAAACTGCATTCGAGTATCAGCGATTCAAACTCGCTGTCGGTGATGATGTATTCAAAGTCATCAACATTTTCGACCATTCTTCTGACTTTTTCTACATGGTTATTCTGTGAGCCAAAATACTGGCTGACACGGTTTTTCAGGGCTTTTGCCTTGCCGATATAGATAATCTCGCCCGATTTGTTTTTCATTATATATACGCCCGGGGACAACGGCAGCGCCATAGCCTTTTTTCGAAGTTCTTTTAACTTTTCGCTCACAGTATCACCACCTTATACACTTTTCTTTTATCTTACACGATAAAAGTGAAATAATCAATAAAGAAGATTATGGAAATTTTGCAAATAAAAAAGGCGGAGTAAAAACTCCGCCTGAAACGAACTGATTATTCAGCAAATCCGGACTCAACAAGAGCAACCAAACCTTCGACTGCTTCTGTTTCATCAGCACCGTCAGCATAAATCTTTACTGTAGTGCCACCGATAATGCCGAGTGACAAAACGCCGAGAAGACTTTTTGCGTTTACTTTACGCTCATCTTTTTCAACCCAGATTGAAGATTTATACTCGTTGGCTTTCTGAATGAAAAAAGTAGCCGGACGTGCATGTAAACCTGCTTTATTTTGAACCAATACATCCTTAACGTACATAATAAAACCCTCTCTTTGTAAATGTTTCTGTTAAATCTGTTTATATTCCAATTGATTGTATTGATATTATATCCACAAAGATTACCAAGGTCAACAGGGAAAAAACAATTTTGTTTTGATACATAAAAGCAAAAAACAAAAAACTTGTTTATTGTGCATATTAACTAAAATGTTGATAATATTTTGTACTTAGCATACAAGGGATAAAATTATAAAGCCGTTTTTTAGGGAAAACAACTATGACTTTTTTGTATTTTGTGCAATATTTCCTGATATTATACTTTCTGCCAATTCTTTTTCGTCATCAGAAAGTTCTGCATCTTTCAGCATATCGGGGCGTAGGCGGGCGGTCTCGATTACACTTTGCTCTCTGCGCCACTTTTCGATATTCTTATGATGTCCCGACAGCAAAACGGGCGGAACTTCCTTTTCACGCCAAACGGCGGGCTTTGTATACTGCGGATATTCCAAAAGTCCGTCATAGTGGCTTTCGAGTGTAAAGCACTCGTCATTTGACAAAACGCCTTCTTCAAGGCGCGACAAAGCATCAACAAACACCAAGGCGGGCAGTTCGCCACCTGTTAAGACATAGTCCCCGATTGAGATTTCCTCATCAACGAACTCGTCAATAACCCTTTGGTCAACGCCTTCATAATGTCCGCACAAAACACAGACATTCTTTTTTGCCGATATTTCTTTGAGTTTTTGCTGATTCAACACCTTGCCCTTCGGTGACATATAGACAAAATACGGCTTTTCGCCGACCTCTTTGCAAATATGTTCAAAGCACAACGCGATAGGCTCTGCCATCATCAACATACCCATACCGCCACCGTAGGTACTGTCGTCGACTCTCTTGTGCTTATCGAAAGCGAAATCACGCAGTTGATGAAATCGTAAATCCAACGCCCCGCTTTTTTGCGCTCTGCCGATTATACTTTCGCTCAAAACACTTTCGCACATATCGGGGAAAAGGGTAATCATATCAATCCTCATCGTCAAGCAGTCCTTTCATCGGTTTGATGTAGATTTCGCCTTTTTCAAAATCACGCTCTTTGACAATATCGTCAATTACGGGGATATAGATTTTTTCGCCTGAAGCACGCTTCATTTCGTAGACATCGTTCGAGCCTGTTTTCAGCACATCGGTAATTTCGCCTATGACTTCGTTTGTGTCGAGGTTTACTACTTTCATACCGATAATATCGGAGACAAAGTATCTGCCTTTCGGCAGTTTTGCGTCTTCGCGGTTAATATACAGCACCTTATTTCTGTAAACTTCTGCCTGCTCTATCGTATCGACACCTTTGATTTTAACAAGTGCGATATTCTTATGCGGGCGGGATTTTACAGACAAAGACACGGCGCCCTTGTCAAAATAGAGGGTAGTAAATTTTGATAAAAAATCGGGGCTGTCACACCAGCACTCAACACGGACTTCACCGTTTATACCGTGAGTGCCGACAACCTTTCCAACTTCTAAAAATTGCTTTAACATATAATCACCAAAAAGATTTTAGCATAAAAGGGAAATTATCGCAACTATATATAGTTTTAAGTGTTAAGTATTTTAGATATCTAATGTTAAAAAAAAAAAAGCGGTGACGAAGATTCGTCACCGCTTTTTTAAAAATCTCAGTCGATTTCTACCATTACTTTTTCGTCTTTACGAATAGCAGCACTGCGGGCAACTGTGCGGATAGCCTTTGCTATTCTGCCCTGTTTGCCGATAATTCTACCCATATCGCCTTCGGCTACATGGATGTGATAAACGATTGTGCCTTCTTCGTTGGGCTCGTCAGCAGTAACTGATACTGCGTCGGGCTCTTCTACAAGTCCTTTTGCAATAGTAAGCAATAATTCTTTCATGGTCTAGAGTATATCCTTTCATAATTAGAGAATGCCGTTCTTTTTCAATAAAGCTTTAACGGTGTCTGTGGGTTGTGCGCCTTTTGCAATCCACTCTTTGACTTTGTCAGCGTCTACCTTTACATCGTCTTTTTCAACACGGGGGTTGTAAGTACCGATTTCTTCGATAAAACGACCGTCACGAGGGTATCTTGAATCAGCTACTACGATTCTGTAATAAGGCTGTTTCTTGGCACCAACTCTTCTGAGTCTGATTTTTACCATAATATTTCCTCCTCTTTGATATAGTATTTATTTAAAAGTAAATAAATTCGTATTAGAACGGGAAGCCTGTGCCGCCCATCGGGGGCATACCGTTGTTCATCATAGCACGCATACGCTTGCCTTTTTTACCTTTTGAGGTAAATTGTCTTATCATTTTCTGCGTTTGTTCAAGTTGCTTTATAAGGCGGTTGACTTCTTCAACCGACCTGCCCGAACCTGCGGCAATTCTGCGCTTTCTAGATGGATTCATAAGTCCCGGGTGCTCGCGTTCTTCTGGTGTCATCGAAAGGATAATCGCCTTGTTCCAATCGAGTTGGCGTTCGTTGATATCCATATCGTCTGCCTTGTTGCCGATACCGGGGATTTTTGACAAAATGCCTTTTATCGGTCCCATACTGCGTATCTGCTCGTACTGGTCGAGCATATCGTTGAAATCCATTTTGTTCTTCATCATCTTGTCGGCAAGTTCGGCTGCCTTTTTCTCGTCGAGTTTCTGCTCGGCGTTTTCGATAAGAGTAAGAACATCGCCCATACCGAGGATACGGCTTGCCATACGGTCGGGATGGAAAACTTCGATATCTTCTAACTTTTCGCCGATACCGGAGAATTTTATCGGTCTGCCTGTGACCGCTTTTACGGACAAAGCAGCACCGCCACGGGTATCGCCGTCGAGTTTAGTAAGAATTACGCCGGTGATATCAAGCATTTCGTTGAAAGTTTTTGCGACATTTACTGCGTCCTGACCTGTCATAGAGTCGATAGTCAGCAAAATTTCGTCAGGCTCTACTTCCTTTTTGATATCCTTTAGCTCCTGCATAAGTTCTTCGTCGATATGAAGTCGACCGGCTGTATCGAGGATAACTATATCGTTACCGTAATCACGGGCGTGTTTTATACCTTCTTTTGCGATTTTCACGGGTTTTTGTGTTCCC
Source organism: Candidatus Ruminococcus equi (assembly GCA_018065465.1). GTDB lineage: Bacteria > Bacillota > Clostridia > Oscillospirales > Acutalibacteraceae > Ruminococcoides > Ruminococcoides equi. The sequence continues at coordinate 2,107 of JAGHTC010000036.1, read as the reverse complement.
ATTTCAAAAACGGGCACTCCCGCCTTTTCGCCTACTACTTTCAACTGGTCAATAGCAGCAGGACGGTAGATATCGCAGGCAACCAAAAGCGGACGGTGATTTTGCTCTTTGAAATACTTACCTAATTTTGCGGCGTGAGTAGTTTTACCTGCACCTTGCAAACCGCAAAGCATAATAACCGTCGGCGGTTTTGAAGAAAACTCAATTCTTGCGTTTTCGCTTCCCATCAGGGCTGTCAGTTCTTCGTTGACGATTTTTATAACCATCTGTGCGGGGGTGAGGCTTTCCATAACATCGGAGCCTACTGCCCTTTCGCAGACTTTGTTGGTAAAATCTTTGGCAACCTTGTAGTTTACATCCGCTTCAAGCAAAGCAAGGCGGACTTCTCGCATCGCTTCTTTGACATCACTCTCGGAAAGTTTGCCTTTATTTTTCAGTTTTTTGAAAGCGTTACTGAGTTTTTCGGTTAATCCTTCAAAAGCCATTTTATAACTCCTGTTCGTATAGAGAAGATGCGGATTCTTTGATATTTTCGGCAAGTGCTTTTATATCTTTTTCATCAGTCGAAGAAAAGACAGAATCGGCATCGGTAATAATTTTTTTCAAAATCTTTTGCTCCCGCTCAAAGCGAGATAAAAGAGAAAGTTTTGACTCGAAATCTTCGAGTTTTTTTACAGCACGGGAGAGCGTATCGCGCACACCCTGACGGCTGATACCCATAATGTCAGCCACTTCGGACAATGACAAATCGTCGTTGTAGTAAAGTTCCACAGCCTGTTGCATATTGTCGCCTAACAGTGGCCCGTAGAAATCATAGAGAAGTGAAATTTGAAGATTATCCTGCAAAACAATCACTCCCGATAAAAAATATAGGCTGTAAAGTAAATCACTTTACAGCCATAGTTTAGCATATAGTTTTGAAAATGTCAAGCGGTTGGGAATTTTCCGCCCTTTGTCGAGGAAAACAAAACTTTACTTATTCTGCTACTGCAAGATATACTTTGCAAAAATCTTGCACGCCTTTTTCGCCTAATACATAAATATTTGGAAGATAAGACATACGAGATTTACTGTAAGATATTCTTTGAAGTCCGTTATCAAATGCCGTATGATTTGTTAATGCGACATCGCAGTGTCTGTCTGATGCAACTTTCATAAACTTCAATACGGATTGTTTTTGAAGTTCTTTTTTGCTGTCATTATCCCAAGGCGGAGTTGCACCGCCAAACAGAGATGCTATATGTTTTTCTCCGCTATCATACACAGGAAAAATAAAACTCATACATCCCGCAGTATGCCCCGGCGTTGAAACTACACTAATGCTTTTATCACCGCAGTCAATAACATCTTTGTCGGCAATATAGCAATCAATTTCAAACTCTTTAAGGTACTTTGAAAACTCTTTTTCATTTGTAGTAGATAGCCTTAATTCATCATCTTCTTTTGACAGAAATGTTTTTACACCTTGATTATCTTTGAGCCATTTTCCGCAGCCTATATGGTCGATATGACCGTGAGTTATGACAAATTTAGTTATTTGTTCTTTTTCCCAACCTGCATTTTTTATGGCAGAGAGAATTTCTTTGTACACCCGTTTGTCGGGCCATATTCCGTCAAAAATAACAAGTCCATTTGAAGTTTTCCAGATATAGCAGGCGGTTTCTTTCTGTGCAACTATCAACAAATCGTCAAAAATTTGTGCCCCTGTAAACCAAGTCATATCTTCCATTCTTTTTATTGTATCAAAAGTAAGTTCGGGTTTGCTTTTCATAAGTTTTGCCTCAAAAAATAAATGTTGATTATATTATATCATAACTTTAAAAAGAATCAATAATGGTAAATCTTTCGCTTATCGCTTGGCACGGTCGCCTTCGAGTCCCGACCACTTGATAATTTTATGTATGGCGCCGAAAGTATGCTCTATCTTTAGGGAAAAGGCTACCTCGTCTTCGGTTCGACACCTCCCGACATTCGCCCATCTACGCTCTCCCTAAAAATAGTCCACTGGACTGTTTTTACCTGCGGTTCTTCGCTGACGCTTGAACCTTGGCACGGTCGCCTTCGAGTCCCTTTCTTTGCTCTGTTAAAGTAAAACGAGATGGGATAC
>JAGHTC010000094.1 GCA_018065465.1 Candidatus Ruminococcus equi | reverse complement strand
CTATACATACATTTCCCTCAATCTTTCTCTGACGACATCGGTATCAATGTTAGCGGTTTTTGCAGTCAGTATCATTCTTACCGCTTTTATCTCGTTATTTCTTGCAATAACAAACGCAACAATAGGACCGATTGAAAACGGTTCCCACTTCTGCGGTTTCATGGCGTTGGTCAGATAATCGTCACACCATTTTTCAAAAGCCGACATAGAACTTTGTAAAGCATCTACTGCGGTTTTGTAATCGGTTTCGAGAAGATATTCGGAAATATCCTCTACGCTTTTTGCCGCTGCTTTTGCAAGTTTTTCAACATTCAAAGAATCGCAGGGTACTAAATACTTCAAAATAAAATCAAGTGACTTCCCTGTTTTTGCACATCTGACTGCAATTTTTATATCGGCAGATGCAACGAAAAGTTCACAGTAGAGTTTTATAATTTCGTTCTCATTTTTTTCTTTACATTTATATACAGACTCAAGACACGCTTTGTCGATAATAAAATCACAAAGTTGTCCGTCTGATGTTTGCAAAAGAGTTTTCATTGCCGTTTGAGCAACATCGGATAAATGTTGAGGCAGACTGTCGTAATCCCTTTTTTCTACGCAACTATATATAAACTGTGCGTCAACAGTTCCGCCGTCAAGTAAAAAGTCGTCTGCTTTTCGGTTTCTTGTTATACACTTTATTGCAACTTTTAAATTGTGAAAATCATTTGGCATCAGGAAAAAGTCAAGTGTGGTTAAATCGGGCAATAGTTCTCTTACAAACTGCCATGTCTTTTCGTCTTCTGCTTTCAACAGCTTTTCGGGCTTTGTATTTTCCGCATTATCGCCGAAGCCTTTTTCGCTCAAAAATCTGATGCAAGACACTACATCCTTTTGATTTATCAGCGTTTCCAAATCGGCATTTGAAAGCAGGGTACCTTCTCTTGACCTTATTCGTGCCACAGCATAAGTATAGTCTGTCACAGGCTAATATCCCTCACAATCAGAATAAAAGATTCATCACTCTGTCGGAAATTTTCTCATACATTGATGAAAACATTGCATCAAAAGAGCAGTTTCCTTCAATACCGTTATAGAAAAGAACAAAACCGGAATTTATGTTTATAGGCTCTTTTGATAAAGTGAGTTTTCCGTCTGAAACGGAATTAAGTTTTTCTGCAAATTTGTCGTCGATGCGTGACATATCCTTTTTATTAAAGCCAATCACGCCGTTATCAGCCGACTGATTTTTCTTAATCAATTTAAAAACCAAATCAAAATACTCGTCATCGCTTAAATTTTCAAGATATTTTTTGGCGTTTTCAATCATTTCTTTTATAACCTGTTGTTTTGCAAGAAGGATTGTTTTCTTACTCTCAACTTCGGCAGAAGATTTTCCGCGCTCGATTATATCTTTGTATTTACTATCTGCGTCTTTTTCGATTTTTGCTGCAGTTTTTGTTGCTTCTAATTTTGCATCTGAAATAATTTTTTCTGCATTATTTTCTGCAACAGCGATGATATCACTACATTCTAACTGAGTATCCGATTCGATTTGTTTGATAATTTTTTCTATACCTGTCATAATCGAATCTCCGAAAAATTACATAGCGGCAATGCCGAATATTGAAAGGATGGAAATAAGCAAAGCAAGGATAGCGTAGGTTTCTACCATAGCGGGAAGAATAATTGCTTTACCCATTTGGTCAGGTCTTTTTGATACAGTTCCGATACCTGCAACAGAGCAGTTACCCTGATGTATAGCAGAGAAAAGTCCTGCAAATGCTATCGGCAAAGATGCTGCGAAATAAAGAAGTCCTGTTTGCAGAGAAATATCCTTCGGTGTACCGATGATACCTGCATTTGTTAAAATCAAGAATGCTACCAAAAGTCCGTAGATACCCTGTGTTGCGGGCAAAAGCTGGAAGATAAGAACTTTACCGAACTTCGAGGGGTCTTCGGAAAGAACACCCGCTGCTGCAATACCTGCTTTACCTACACCTATTGCAGAACCTATACCTGCAAAAAAAGTAGCAAATGCTGCACCCAAAAGTGCAAAAAACAAACCTGAATTATTTAATATCTCTGACATTTATTTTTCCTCCTTGACAATGTAATGTTTTGTATTTATTCTAAACGGCTTGAATTCTTCTCCACCGCCTGTATAAAATTTTCCGAAAAATTCTACAAACTGCAATCTGTTTGTATGAACATAAGCACCAAGTGCATTTATGCCGATATTAAGCGAATGGCCTATTAAGAAGATAATAGTGAACATAACAAGACCGAATATTCCGCCGCCGAGCATACTGCCTATTTGGTTAAATACCTGAGCGATAACGCCCGTGGCAAGTCCCAAAGCAAGCAAACGGCTGTAGGAAAGAATATCGCTTAGATATCCTGTTGCACCGTAAAGGCCGTAGAGTCCTTTTAGAAGTCGCTTTATCGGATTTTTGCTTTCTCGTCCCGAGAACGCCACTATAATCACCGCACCGACTGCCATCATCACAAGTCCGACAGTCATAAATACAGGCGGTAAAGTAAAGCCTGCGATATCTCCCATCATCTTTGTTGAAAGCAGTGCGAAAATCGCACCGAGCACCAAAAGGTACCAACTTACAACATCATATATGATTGAAAGATATTCTTTATTTTTTACATCAATTACAGCCTGCAAGAACAGTCCCGCAAAAATATGGATAACACCGAGCAAGAATGCAAACATCAACATTCGCATCGGGTCTGTAACGGGATTAAACCACAAGGGCGATACAAGCCCCGGGATGTTTGGTGCGTCGGTATGGAAATATACATTTGATATTACCGATATCGCATCACCGAAGAAACTTCCGAACATCAATCCCCAGAAAGTCGTGGACACTCCGCACCAGAAGAACATCTTCATACTCTTTTTGAGCCCGTCTTCCATATTCTTAAACTTCAAGAGCATTATTCCGCAGACCAAAGTCATCACAAGCCCGTAACCAGCATCGGAAAACATCATTCCGAAAAAGATATAGTAGAATATCGCCATAACGGATGTCGGGTCAATCTCGCGCCTGTTCGGGTAACTGTATGTTTTCAGCACAGATTCAACGGGTTCGGTAAACTTTGAGTTTTTCAGTTTTATCGGGACATCCAGTTCATCTGCGTCTTCGAGTTCAACTTCGGCATCATACTTGCTTTCAAGATATGATTTGAGGTTTTCGGCATCGTTTTTTACAATGTAGCCACTCATTACGAATGTGTGGGCAGATGCGCTCAAATTATCAACAATCGAGTAGCGCTCGGCTTTCATAATATAGTAGTCTTCCAAAAAAAGCAGTGCCGACAAGGTGCCGCTGTACGACTTTATATTATTTGTATATTCCAAAATCCTGCCTTTTCGGTTATTGATATGACGTTTTATTTCTTTCATACGCAACCGAGGAACGGATTTTGAAAGATAAGCGGGATAAGCAAAACCGATTTCCCGTAAAGCATCGGAAATCGTTTCTGCATCTTTGTTCATACACAAGATAAGAACGCAGGTCTGGTTTTCGTCGCTCGAGATAATATCAACGCTGATATTATCGGTTTCGGGTATAGTTTCAGCCAATTTCAGCAAGATATCTTCACTCGAAAGATTATCTTCGAAAGTTCCGATAAAGGCTTTTGTGGTTTTTGTTCCGTCAAAGGTCATCGGAATATCCAAGGTTTCCCACGGTTTTATGCTTTCGAGTTGAGATTCATACTTGATTATTTCCGCTTTGTTTTGTTCGATATTCTTTTTGAAAGAAATTATGTCATAAGCAACTCTGAGAATTTCCTGTGAAGACTCAACGAAAGTGTCGTATTCTTTGCGTGTTATTGCAGTTCGACCTTTGAATGATGACAAAAGCGACTTTTTCTGCGGTACAAATTCACAAAGTATTTCTGCGGCATCTTTTGCACACGATGCACTTCGCAGAAATGAAGACTGAATGGAAGAAGTATCTTCTTTGTAAAAAACACTGTCTTCGATATTCACGTCTTCTATCTGAATAACACCTTTTCTCTGTAAATCTTCCAGGATATCCTTGCAGTATTTTATGAGAGCGTATACATTGATACGCTGCATTTCAAGAATAGCCATATAACTCTCCTTATAAGAGGAAGTATCAGATAAGCATATTATTTATTGCTTCATTTACAAGTTCTTGTTTTTTATTTGCTTGGATTTTCAAATCTTCTGCCTTTTTCTGTGCTTCGGATTTAGCCTGTTTTTCCAACTGTTCGCTCTTTTCCTTTGCCTGTGCTAATTTTTCTTTGGCTTTATCCTCTGCAGAAGCTTTTGCATCATTTACGATTTCTTTCGCTTTTTGTTTTGCATCTTCGACAATCTTCTGCGCCTTTACATTAGCATCTTGCACAGCCTTTGAAGCAGAAAGCTCAGCATCCTTTACTTTATCAATTGATGATAATGACAACCTAATCACCACCTATTGTGTCTCTATACTAATATAGCACTATAT
>JAGHTC010000079.1 GCA_018065465.1 Candidatus Ruminococcus equi | reverse complement strand
GTATTATACATATATATAAGTCACTACAAATCGTAAATCGCCCCGCGATTTTCCCACGATTTTCCATTTTCAATTAACAATCAAAAATCGCCCCGCGATTTTCCCTATAAACTTAAAGCTTAAAACTAAACACTATTTATATATAGGTGAACATTATGAATGAAAAAACTCGTGAGGAGCTTTTGCTCGAACTGCAAAAATTGAACAAAGCCCAAATCCGAATAAAGCGAAGAAGTACCTTCCTTTTGTCGGTGATAGCGATGCTCGTGCTGATTACGGGAACGCTTGCGTGGTTTACGCTGAACTCCTTTGCGAGTATCGAAAACCTCACCATGGAGATTACCACCGGCGTTGACCTTCGTGTTGATATGGTTTCCCACGGCTCTGATATCAAGCAGTATCAAAAAGTAATCACAAATGAAATGATAAATTCTTATCTTTCTAAATATAATACCTCAATAGCACAGCAAAGGCTCGACCCGGTTACAACAACCAACGGTATTTCCTTTGTTAACCAAAAGGGAGCAACAAGAAACCCGAACGAAACTTCCTATTTGGAGTTCCAGTGCTACTTTATCGCTTCCCGCGATATGTGGGTACATTTGTCAACCGACCCGGGCACTACCGATTATGAAGCCACTTCGGTAACAACCACCGAAACAGGAACTATGGCAGATGTAGTCAAAGCGGTTCGAGTTTCGTTTGAAGACAACGGCGCCGCCGCTATCTACGAGCCGAACAAAGGCACTCCCGTAAATGGTCAAACCACCTTTGATTTAACAACCCCGATGCAGTATTCTAATTCAACTCGTCTTTTCCATCTTAACGAATTAGAGCCGAAGCTCATCACAATCCGCCTTTGGGCTGATGGTGAAGACCCCGAGTGTGACGACGATGTTCAACAGGCTAACCTGACCGTGAAGATGCTCTTCTCCGGCACAGACGACGCCAATGTCCCCTATAGCGATATTCAATAATTTTCAATAACACAGCCTCCCCTGTGTAAGGGGAGGTAGCAAAACAAAAGTTTTGCCGGAGGGGTTGCCTATCAATCGTAAATCGCCCCGCGATTTTCCCTTAATTATTCATCATTCATCATTCATCATTCATCATTCATTATTCATTTCAAGTTTTTATTCAAAAAACTTGAATCTAAACACTAAACACTAAAAACTAAAAACTAATAAGGTATTTCGTGCATCCGCACTAATACATAAATTCATTAAACATCCCTCTTGTGTTTTGGAGGGGCAAAAATTAAGGAGGAATTTCTCATGAAAAACACATCAATGAAAAAGAAGGCTTTATTGTCTTCAGTTGCTATGCTCCTCGTAGCTCTCGTAGCTCTTGGTTCTGCAACATTCGCATGGTTTACATCAAACCCCAATGCTTATGCTTCCGGTCTTTCTCTTAAGACTACTGCTTCAACTGGTCTCGTAATTCGTACAGAAACAGACACAACTTGGAGCCATGAAGCTACTATCGCTAAAAACGAAGCTACAAAGAACCTTGACCCCGTATCACAAAAACAAACTGCTCCGGACACATTCTATACTGTTGCTGCTGCTGCGGCTGATGCATATGGTAAGAGTGATGCTACACCTACACCTACAACAGAAGGTTTCTACAAAGAAAACATCTATTGCAGACTTTCCGATGGTTCTGATGTTACTGCTGCTGCTTCTCAGAAAGTATACCTCAAAGGCGTTTCAATCACAAAAGCTACCGGCGCAACAATGGAAGGTTGTATAAGAGTTGCTATCGCTAATGGTACTAATTTGCTTGGAACATATACACTCTCAACAGGTACTGCTAACGGCGTTCTTACACCTGATGCTGGTGAATTCGCTAGCCTCGCTGGTACATCAACATCTCTCAATGTTGATACAGGCTTAACAGGTCTTTCTGCTACAGGTTCTGACCTTTCTAAGTACATCACAGTTTATGTATACCTCGACGGTCAGGATACAAACTGCTACTCCGACAAGGTTGGTACAGTAAACGCTCAAGAGATTATTTCTAGCATAAAGGTTGACCTTGCACTTGCATAATTTACGATTTAATATAGTTTAATATTTATTCGTTAATTTAGTATGAGTCTCGTTCCCCCGCCCTGCGGGGCGGGGGACATACCCAAATGGGTTTTTGAAGAATAATGCAGGATGTAGAAGAGGTGTGTACCTCTTCAAAACACCTACATTTCTGCAAGTTCTTCTTTTAAGAGCCGAGCACCGTAGCCTTGAAATTACTTTGTGCGAACTGTGAGCACCGAAACAGACAAAAGTCTGTGTAGGTGGTCAAGTGAGTAGAAGTTATTTCAAGAACAGCGTAGGTGAACGAGGCTTGATATTATGTGAGCCGAGCACCGTAGCCCGACTTAAACGAAGTGAATAATCTATAAAATCAAAAATCGCTTGCGATTTTCCCACAATTATTCATTATTCACTATTCATTATTCATTTCTATTTAGGAGTTCCCATGAAAGTCTTTAAAGCAATTTTAAATACTGTTGTTAACATTTTAATAGTATTGGTACTCGTCATATCTATCCTTATTGCGGCTATGGCGCTTACTTCAAAGGCATCGGGTATCTCCACTATTTTCGGCTACACCGTTCAGACTATCCAGTCCGACTCTATGAAGGGCGGATACAAAGGCCATACCTTGTCGAACGGTCAAAAGGTCAACGATGAATACACAGGCGGTAATTTCGAAAAAGGCGATATTATTATCGGCAAGGCGACAGAATTCGACGCAACCCGCACCTACCAAAAAGGCGACATCATTACATATATGGGTGTCTTAAAAGGTGCCGAGGATATGGGCGAACAACTGATATGCCATAGAATTACCGATGTTCAGGAATACAACGACCTTCCCGTCTACCAGACATGGGGAGACAACGAGTCCGTTGCTGAACTTCCCGACCAGTTACAGGTGAATAACTATATCAGCGCTGTTTCAATCGCATCCATTGTTCATACCGAAAACTATGATGCAACTGTTCTCCACGGCATTGGTAAAGTTCTCGATTTCATCCGTTCTCAACTTGGTTTCTTCCTCTGTGTATTGCTTCCGATGATTGTCTTCTTCCTCTATGCTTTGGTTAGAGTTGTCCTGAATTTCACAGGCTACAAGAAGTCAAAGAACGATGACAAACTCGAAGAGGAAAAAGAAGCCATCAAGCGCGAGTACGAAGAAAAACTCAAAGCGGCAGGTGTCAATGTCGACACTACACCCGCAGAGCCCACTCCCGCAGATTCTGCCGAAAATACACCTGCGAATGGGCAGGTTGAAAACGCAACACCACAACCACAACCTCAACCGCAGGCACAATCCACGCAGGAAACTGCACCCACAACCCCCTCAATGACTGCTGAAGAATTCGAACAATTCAAGCAATTTATGGCTTTCCAGAATATGCAAAAGCAGTACAACGAGATGCAAAATAAAACTACCGAAACTCCACAGTCGGATGTAGAGGATAATACTGATTCCGACAAATAATTATTACAGCAGGAGGTAACATCGTGGCTAAAAAGAATGTTCCTACCACAGAAGAGCCGTTCGTTCCGGAACAGCTCGAGCGTTTGGAAAACAAAGGCGATATAGCCGTTGAAAAGCAACGCAACAAATCAATATTTGACAGATTTTCCGCACGCAGGGACTCAAAGGATATTTCTCGCCAGGTGCGTTGGAAACGCCGTGCAGGCGTTGCCCTCGTGATTTCCCTTCTCGTGCTGTTGGTAATTTTCATTATCGCATGGCTGTTCACGACCATAGGTGACCTCGTCATTTCAGTTGAAAACGGTGCCGCTCGAAAAGGTATCACCGTATCGCAAAATGCCGATGGCTCTGACCCTCATCTTGAGTTAAGTGCAGAAAATGTTACCGAAGTCACGAACATTACATATGATTGGTTGCCGACTAACCTCGATACCGAGAAAGACGGTAGCCACAACGGCAGAAACTACCTTGCCTATACTTTCTATCTGACAAATAACGGCAAAGACACACTCAATTATGAGTCAACTTTGAAGATTATTGGTGTTGCAAAATCTGCCGATGAAGCAATGCGTGTTATGGTTTATAAGAACGGTGACCCCACTATTTACGCAAAACCCAATATGGACAAATCACCGCTTGAAGATAGAGTTAACTTTGAGTTCGTGGATGATGATATTATTTTCCACGATACTACCGAAGATTTTGCCCCCGGCGATACCACAAAATATACTATTGTTACTTGGATTGAAGGTAACGATCCCGAGTGTATTGATGATATCATGGGTGGTTATACAAAAATGCAATGGTTCTTTAATGTTGAAGGTGAAGAATTATAAAATTCTACCTTTAATACTAAAAACTAAATACTAAATACTAAAAACTAGTACGGCTTCTCTGATGCTATTTGATGGGGCATAACCCCGTAACAGAGATAATTAGTGACAAATTTGATTATTAGAAGCACATCGTGCAATAAAATATAGGAGTAGAACTTATGGATACAATTTTTAAATTCCTGTTTGACTTTTTAGGTCAGTTCTTTGGCTCAATCTGGAACGCTATCGTAGGCGTACTCAAAGGCATCTACGGTGCATTCAATTTCCCGAAATATGTTGAAATCATCAAAAACTATACAACAACTCTCGGCGGTCTTGCTTGGGTAGTTGCAATAGTTGCTATCATCCTGCTTGCAGGCGTACTTGCTTTGGTAGTATTCTTCGTCATCAAAGCAATAAAGAAGACAATAAAATTCAAGAAGAAAGTAAAAGACACAAACGACCTTGTTAACGAAGTCAACGCTCTTAACAAAGAAGTTATGCGTATGAACCTCGAAAAAGACAAGATTCTTTCTATGAAAGTTTCTCAAATCGGTCTGAATCCCAACGAAATTTCCGAACTCACAGGCGAGGAAATGGAAGCCCTCAACGCAGGCGAAGAAGAGGAAGAAGCAACAGGTCGTTTCAACAAACTTATCACTATCGACGAAGAGTGGGCAGATTATCAGCCGCCTGAATATGACTGGTCAATTACTCTTCCCGAATTTTGTGACCGTTTCCGCAACTTTGCTTGTTCAAGACTTAAACTTTTCTATGATATAAAGATTTTGCGTTGTTTTGTAGCAGGTTTTGCTTCAACCCGTCTTATCATCTTACAAGGTATTTCCGGTACAGGTAAAACTTCACTTCCTTACGCTTTCGGTAAGTATGTAAACAACCCCGCTGTTATCGCATCCGTTCAGCCTTCTTGGCGTGACCGTACCGAGCTTTTCGGCTACTTCAACGAATTTACAAAGAGATACAACGAAACCGACCTTCTCCGTGCTTTGTACGAAGCATCATACAACGAGAACGTTTATGTTGTAATCCTCGACGAAATGAACATCGCTCGTGTTGAGTACTATTTCGCAGAGATGCTTTCAATTCTTGAAATGCCTGTTCACGATGAATGGATTGTTGAACTCGTTGCTGCTCCGTGGCCTGATGACCCGAAACATTTCCACGGCGGAAAACTTACTATCCCCGACAACATTTGGTATGTCGGTACTGCTAACAACGACGACTCTACATTCGCTATCACAGATAAAGTTTATGACCGTGCTTTGCCTATCGATATCAATACAAAGGGTAAACCCTTCGAAGCACCCGACACAGAACCTATCTTTATCAACTACAAATACTTTACAAAACTTCTTGACGACGCTGTTGCCGCTAACCCCATCAGCGAAGAAAACTTGAAGAAGATTGAAATTCTTGACGACTATGTTATCGAACATTTCCGTGTTGCTTTCGGTAACCGTGTTATGAAGCAGCTCAAAGCCTTCGTTCCCGCATACGTTGGTTGCGGCGGTACTGAGGTTGACGGTATTGACTATTGCCTTTGCAAAAAGGTATTGCGTAAGTTCGAAGCACTCAACATTTCTTATATCCGTGACGAAATTGACGGTCTTGTTCAGCAACTTGACCAGTTGTTCGGCAGAGAGAATATGAACGAGTGTAAAGAATATGTTCGTATGCTCCAGAAGATGGTCTGATTTACTTTACTTTTATTGTATTCGAGGTGATTCCCGATGATTGATTACAGCAGATACTACCGTGCTTATGCCGAAATGAAACAAACTCTTGAAGGGGATTACGCTCAAGGCTATCTTACAGGTGCTATTTCCGATGCCGATAACGGCGAGGACGATTTGACAGGTAACGCGAGTAACCGTGTTATCGATATGGAATGGGTTATTAAAATCGAAGATGCTCTGCCTTATATCGAAAAGGCTATCGATGAACAGAGAAAATTCATCGAAGAGTACAAAGAGGTTGACCGTATTGATAAGGTTAAACAGGTTGGTAAAGATGCCGTTCAGCATCTTACCCAGCATACAAACCTTATCCAGTCACTTGAACCCGACGGTTCAGTTGTACCGAGCAGATTGCTTAATACCCACCGTGAAGATAGTTTTGCAACGTATGAAAATCGTTTCTTACATACACTTATCTACAAGACGATTGCTTTTGTTGAAGCGCGTTTCCGTGCTATGCAAAATGCCCCGAACGACTCTGAAACAAATATGCGTATGAGCCGTGAGGTTGTACTGAACAATCAAAAATTTAATTTCAATATCAATTATTCCGCCGAAAGTCACGACCGTGACCGTGTCGGTAGGGAAGAAGCGATAGAAAGTCTTACCGACTACGAGCGTATCGAGCGTATCCGTATGCGCCTTGATGACTTTGCCGGTACAGATTTGATAAAATCACTCAACGGCTGTATCGCCGTAAAATCTCCGATAAATAAAACCAACTGTATCAAACAGGACCCTGCGTTTAAGCAGTGCTATGAACTCTGGACATTTATCGAAGGTTACTTGAAAACCGGTTATGTTCTCGAAATCAACGAGTATAGCGGCGATATGCCACAGGATGTCAAAAACGAAATTTATGATGTAATGGCATTCCAGCATTTCGTAATGACAATCAGCACAAACAAAGCGTTGAAAGAGAAACTCCACGCCGAGTATGAAGCCGAGAACGCCCGCCGTGAGGCAGAGGCTAACAAGCCGGAAGAAGAACTTGCCCGTTATATCGAAGACCAGATTTACGAGGCAAGAAGAGAAGAAATGGCTCTCCGTCTTAAAGAAGTCCGTGAGCGTGAAGCAATTATCGCTCGTCTTACTTCCGAACTCGAAGAAGAGAAAGAAAAAGTTCGTCAGCGTGACTTGAAGATAGAAGAGTTAAAAGCTCTTCTCGAAGTCAGAGAAAGAGAACTCGAAGAAACAAGAGAGCAACTCCGTCTTGCCGAACAGCGTGTTGCCGAACTCGAAGCCGAACTCGAAGTTTGTAAGGCTCGTATTGCTGAACTTGAAACAAAGGTTGCCGAACTTGAAGCAACTGTTGCAGCGCAACTTGCTCTTATTGCTTCCTTGCAGGATAAAGTATCCGAACTCGAAGCCGAGATTACTCGCTTGAATGGTGAGATAGAACAGCATCTTGCTACAATAGCGCAGCAAAAAGATACTATCGCTCAGCACGAAACCACTATTGCAAATCAGTCTGCCGCTATCGCACAACTTAACGATTTGGCTGCACAAAATGCAACAACAATAGAATCTTTGACTGCACTGAATACCGAACTCAAAACAACAGTCGAAAGCCAGTCTCAGACTATTGCACAGCAGTCTATGGATATTCAGACAAAGGATGAAGTTATCTCCGCGTCTAATATCGAAAAAGCAATGCTGACCGATAAACTTACTTCTTTGCAAGATGAGTTTAATGCTACAAAAGAAAAATACTCTGATGTTGAAGCGCAGTTTGAACAACTTAATTCCGTTATCACTGCAAACGACGCGGAAAAAGAAGAACTCAGCCATCAAATCAGAGTGCATCTCAATATGCTTTCTGCAAAAGATGCCATCATCGACACTCTCAATAAAGAGAAAGAGTCTATGAACGAGCAGGCAGAGTTGTATGCAAAACAGCGTGACGCTCTCTACGAGAAAGAGTCCGAAGTAGTAGCGCTCAATAACTCAATGCGTACTCAGGTTGAAACGCTGAAAAACCGCGATGCCGAGATTAAAAAGCTTCAATCTCTTGTCAGCGAATCTACAGCCGAAAAAGAGAAAGCAATCGCAGAGGCTACCGAGAAATGCAGTGCTCAGATTGAAGATTTGAAAGCACAGTATGAGCAGAGGATTGCTCAACTCGAGCAAGAAAAAATCGCTGCTTGCAGCTTCACCGATGAGCAAAAGTATTCAGTACGCCTTGAAGCCGAGAAAAAGCAAATCAAAGCCGACTACGATGCTAAACTCAAAGAGGCCACAAAGAAAGCAAAAGCCTTTGTTAAGAAAGCAAAAGTTCTTTCTGACTATAAACCCGCCGCTATTATGAATCTTGACGGCGTAGAAGATTACAAATAATCTTTACACATTTATTAACTAAAATTTTTACGAAAGGAGCAATATCAATGAAAAGAAAATCCCATCCGCTGATTACCAAGGGCATTTTGATATTGCTCTCTTTAATTTTGCTGATATTCATTTCATCCTACGCTTGGTTTTCGAATGTAATGGTACCGGTTCAGGCAGAAGGTCTTTCTGCAAAGACTGCAAAAGGCTCCGATTTCGAGGTTGCCGTCGGTTTCTATTCTTCCGAAACAGGAGAATATTTGACAACCGAATTCACAAAAGATGCTATCAATCTCAAACATCTTATTGTCGGTGAGGATGAAGATGCCGAAGAATACAGTATATACGATAACTGGTCACCGAAGGATTTATCAAGTGATGGCTATACCATCATTCGCCCCGGTTTGAAAAACAGTAACAAAGAAGTAAAAGTTGACCCGTTTTCCTATACTGAACCTACTCCGGGTAAAGAATATTTGGTTTTCGACTTTATTTTCAAAGCGGATACAAGCGATGAAATCTCCCTTGCCTCCCAGTCTTTTGCAAAAGCATTTCATGAACAAGCAGTTGCCGATGGCGGACTCATACCTTCCTCATGGCAAGGCAGAGACGACAAATCCGAAATGGGAAATTTCTCTGTAGACGCTATTGTGGGCTCTCTTCGTGTTTCGTTTGACCCTTATAATTTGACTGGTGCAAGCCTTACAGATGTAATGAACGATTGTACAACAAGACTTGTCCCAGATACAGCAGATAGTTATGGTGCATCCTGTGTTTGGATTCCCCGTCCGGACTTATTCTTAGAACAGACTGATCAAGACGGCAAGGCGTTTAAACTAAATACAAATGTCGATTCTTCAAGGGGTACTTATGTCCATAAGTTTTGGCCTAAGCCTATAGGTGGAGAAGAAACTACTGAAAGCGTTACATTCCCACAAAACAAAACCCTTATCGGTTCCGCTAATACACATGGTGCAACAACCGTTCGTCTTTCCAGTGATCAAAATGTTCATGAATGTCCAATATGCACAAGCTTCTTGCAAAACGGCGATTCTTACTACGGAAAAGTAAGAGTTTTCATCTGGACCGAGGGCGAAGATTCCGAGGCCAAGAAAGCCGTTGTCGGCGGTCAGTATTATATTTCTATGGATTTATCACAAGGATAATTTTTATTCGAGGTTATATTTACTATGAACAACAAAAAGCAAACAAAAAAGAAAAGTAAATATAATAAACTCAAGGTTTCTCCGTTAATTCCGATTATTGCGGTTATCGAGATAGCCTTGCTTATTTGCGTCTGTACTTATGCGTGGTATGCCGTAACAGTGAGCAAAACCGCTATGTCAGACCTTATTAAAGTTGACCCCGATTCAGGTCTTGAAATCGACTTTGCCGATACCGATGACGGCAAAATCTATATAAATGACTATATCAAAAACTTTACCTTTGAGCCTGCAACATCCCTCGACGGACGAAATATTTTCTTCCCGACAACCGGTACTTTTGCAAATGCAGCTAACACTTCTGCATCTGATATGGCTCAAACTAACAAAATGACTTTCCGTGAAGGTACGATTAACGATATCAACTCAAAGTATATCAACATCGACTTTGCACTTACAAATACCGGTGAAGAGGCTATACCCGTTTACCTTTCGAGTAAATCAAAGTTCGAGGTTTACAAAAACGGCGTAGCCCAGAACTCATCAGCACTTCGCTTTGCTTTCTACAAAAATGACGGTGAACCCGGCGACACCGATGGACCTTTTACTATTTATTTTGACAACAGTTTTTCAGGTGCTCCACAGCCTTATATTTACCTTTGGACTATGGATACTGAAGGAAATGCCGATAAAAATGCCGAATGGCCCGGCGTTCCTATGGTAAAGTATAACGAAAGTGGAATTTATTCTTATACATTTGATAATGACAGTTATGCTAACCTTATTATCAATAACGGAAAAGAGTCTACCGCTACTGTTGCAAACCAAACAGTAGATATCAAGTGCTCTGATGTTCACAACGGTGATTTATTTGCATTAGGTACAACTACAATTGTTGGTGGCAAAAAGTGCTATAATTATAGTGCCTCTGCATCCGGATTTACTCCTCCGAGCGGATATGCAGTTATCGCTCCGGGTACTTCCACAGGATTTACCCGTTACTATGAACCCGTTTTGGAAATCAATAACAATACAGGCGTTCCCGCTGCTGTAACTCCCGCTTATGCAGGTGCTTTTGATGACTATCTCTACCATAAGCAAATCGTAGGCGAAGAAACAGAAGACAGAAGTATGTTTACTATCGACGCCGGCGAGAAAGTTTCACTTTCTCTCGTTGTTTGGCTCGAAGGCACCGACAAAGGCTGTGTTGCCGAAAACTACGCCGGTTGCGATATCAAAATCGATTTTCTCTTTGCTACGGAAAAAGCAGGTGCCGATAACCTGTTTAGATATAATTTCTACGACAGAACCCTTGAAACATGGGTTCGTAACACCGGTGTTTCAAAAACCGGTAACCTTGTCAAGCCCGTTGTCATGCTCTATGATAACCAGGACAAAAAAGGCTATCTGATGTATAACGACTCAAGGCATCCTGAACTTTGGTACTGCGATGCTCCCGACTATGTTTGCACTCACGACATCATTTTCCGCCGTGTTAACCCTGCCGACGAAACCGACGTTTGGAACTGGTGGGAAGCAGGCAAATGTGCCAATATGGAACAGGGCAGTACAAAATATGTTGATAAAAACAGCATTATGTATACTGCTACAAATGGTGGCACCACCATATCTGATCCGAATTATGATTCCGGCGGTCATCTTATCGGCGCAACAGTCAACTTCACCGCCTTCGGTGACAGCGGACTTTACGATACAACTGCCGGTGATACTTCACATACCGTATGGACTCATAGCAACCTCCATTCCTGTGGCGGTGCGTGGGGTAATCACACAACATCAGAATTCTGTGTAGTTGACGGTACGCAGAATACTTGGTTTGATAACGATAACGGTACTATGACTATGCGTTATGACTTAGGCGGTCAGCATATCGAGTACAAGGGCTCACCTTTCAGAGGCTCTGTTTACCGATTCTCTATCCCTGCTATTTTAACAACTAACTCATCAACATATAAATTGAATATCGGAAGATATTATAACTATATGGATAATCTCAGCGCTCTTGAAGACCCAAACGATAACCCAAACCTCAAGTATGATACTTTGATTGTCAGTGGTAAAGCGTACGGTGGTACTTGCTATCAGATAGTTGACTCGTTTAACGGTTCACGATGGGATTATTTTGGAAACGAAATTTTGTATCTGCAAATCAATAAAGGTGAAGGATATCACGATAACGCACCTTATGATGGTGGTGCTGTTTTCAGAATCCATTTCAAAGAAAAGAATTCAAGTAACAATATGTATGTTCAATGTCGTCGTGATTCCGCCGTCTCTTATTCAGCAGATGGCGAAGATTATAATAGTTTTGATACCTATCCTCGAGTAGTACCGTATGCTAATTGTGAATTTACAGTCAAGCGAATGAACCCGAATAATCCCGAGCAAGATTCAGGTCAATGGAACACAACCGCAAGCTATAACTTTGAAAGGTCAAAGAGAAGATTCCAACTTAATACCGCAGACTGTACAAGTAGTATTAATTTGGGTGAGGTTGATGGTTGGCCGATTCCTACAGCAAAAATCACTGTTTACTTTACCAACAACTTAGGTTGGTCGGGTACACCGAAGGCATACTACTGGTCCGGCGGCTCCGATTGGCCCGGAACATCTATGACATTTGTCAAGAATAACGACTACGGTCAACCGATATATAAGGTTCAAATTCCAAAGGCAGCCGGTGGCGTTGTATTTAATGATAATAATAACGGTCACCAAACCGTCGATATAACCATCGATTCCTTGGAGGATAACACAAAACTGGAAGACGGCTACCAGTACTACCCCGCGGGCGGTACCGATTCGGATAATAAATACAAAGTCGAAAGAACTAAATACAAATAGTAATTAGCTTACTAAATTAAACAGAAAGGTGGTGTCACAGTTGAATAAAAAACGCTCAAAGCAAAAGGCTCGTTTTGTCAATACATATTTGAGCCATATTCTCATCTCGATTGTGGCACTCATCGAATGTTTAATTCTCTTAACATTTACCACATTTTCGTGGATTGAGTCCTCATCTTCTCTCGAAATTCTCACAAGAGAGAATGAAAACCTCGAAATAGCAGATGAACTTAATTATCAAATTGATTTTAAGAACAGTGAAACAGGCTATGTTGACCTCAGTGCCTTTTTCCGCCAGTCGCGTGATTTCAAATATTCTTTGGTATCTTCCGCAGACGGCAAAACGTTCTTTATGCCAAAGGCTAACAGCCAAAAGACGGCAATAGGAACTCCGTATAGAGCAGGCGACACCACCGACTATAACACAAGTTACCGTACTTTGGATTTTAGATTCAACAATACTTCAAGCAGCACGGTTTACTACGGCTTTGAAAATGCTTCTCCGTTTACTTCCGATATAGAAGATTCAACATTGAAATCACGTGTTGAAAAGGCGTTCCGCTTTTCTGTTGATGTAAATGGAACAGCTAAACCCAATATCTATGCAAATGCAGGCGAGTATCAATCATCTGTCGGTGTTGTTGATGTTAATGGCGGAACGCAAACCTGTTCACCAAAGTCAATTACAGCTGTCAGCGGTTCTCTCGGTACCCAGGCTTTCCGTGTAAATGCGAATACAACAACAGGTGTCACAGTTCGTGTCTGGCTCGAAGAAAAGTATCTAGGCACTTTGACCCCTGAAGAACAGGAAACTGTCTTTTCTTCCAACATAGAAGTTGACATTAAATTCAAGAGATTTACTGCTACTCCTACTGCGATAAAAACCCCTATTTACGTTGATAACTCAAAAGGTATTTTTGATACATCCAACACTTTATATCTGCATGGTATAGAAAATGGTACTCCTACCAGTATCGATTTAGCGTGGTCATCTGTTAATAACAGATTTGAAAATAATACAGGTCTTGACCTTGACACAGTATCTTTGGACAATGCATATTTCAGGCAAACATATGGTGGCAAAACCTATGATGCATATTGCAACGGAACTCCACAAACCGATGAAAACGGTGTTACCTTCAAGCCATTGAGTGTCACTAAAGCCGCAAATTATTATGTTTTAGGTACTTGGGGCGGTTCGACTAATATCTACTTTGACCCGCAGTATCTGACATACTATTCAACATCCGACTACAACGACCAGTCATCGGGTATAGAAACAAAGATACCGATGAGCGATGTTGATATATATTGTAACCCCGGCGGAACAAACGCAAACAGACAAACAGCCACATTGAAATATGATAGTGATGGGCAGCGTTGGTCGGCAGAAGTTCCCGAAAACTTTGTCCACAGCAATTTGTATTTCTATTACTGTTCAAGGATATCGTATTATTCACCTAATGTAGCCGGAACATTGAAATTTGATGCACCGACACCCACAAAGTACAATAATATCTACGAATTTAAGCCTCTTGGCTTTACCGATAGCGATAATACACTCGGCGTCGGCTCATGGGGTGCATTATCAACTATTGATATTTCATCCGAACTCATCGAGTCCGAAATCGCTCCGACAGACAGATACAAAATCGAAGCCCTCTTCGGAAATACATACTATTCCTACTATATGCAGCCTCGTGTTGACCACATTTGCCACTATGCTTATGTTCCCGAGTCAGCAGGCTCAAGCGATAGTAACCAAGTAGGCTTTACAAAAGAACAAAGTGGCGGAACAAGTATCTCCTTTGCTCGTTCAACATCTGACGGACTTGATAAGTACTATATCGCTAAGAACGCTGATAACGGTACATACGAGGGCGGTTGGACACTCGCAGTTATCGTTGACGGTACAGCCGAACACCTTGTATATGAGCTTATGCAAAACGAGAACAACAATCCCTCACTATGCTATACCCACGATGGCGAAACTTGGTACAACTTTACCCGTCTTGATGATTATCGTTGGTATACTGTTCTCAACAACAATATAGCAACCTTGCCTGTTCGCTGGACAGCTTACGGAAATACAGGCACATATTTCGACTACACATTCAGAACCGCAGACGGTATCTATATGACAATAGTCGAGAAATAATACTAAAAAATAATTTAGAAAGGTGGTGAGAAAATGAAACATAACAGAAAAAACGGTACAATGCGTCATGCTGTAAATAAGCACTTTGAGCGTACTGAATTGGTAAAAGATAATTCTAAAGCAGAATTAAAGCACTCTCAAAGAGAAACTAAATCAAAAGACGCAACACCGTCCGCATTTAATGTTATCCCTAAGAAAACTTTGATTTTCGCAATGTTGATTATGCTCGTTTTCGGTTTCATTTCCACTACCTTCGCAGCATATTTTGCTACCGCAAAAGACGATACAGCCTCTGGTGGCTCGCTGATAGGCTCTATCCGTACCGCAAAAATCGAAAAAGACAACAAAGATGCAGATATCTCCTCTGTCGGTGCAAATGCCGATATAGCAGGCACAGGCTACGATTTTAGCAATGTATCGTTTATCTTTGACAATACAAATACCAACTGGAACGATAACCGAATTATGCTTATGATTGGTCACAGTTCATATTCATCGACCTATCAGTTAACAAAAATCCCGAATACAAATCTTTACGGCTATTCCGGTCTCTCGTGGGGCGGATGTACAGAGTTTTGTGTTATCGGTGTAGGCTCATCAGGTTGGGGAAGTGAAGGTAACTCGCCATCCAGTCGTAAAGGATACGCTACTCACTATACTAATGTAGTAAAAGTTAGCGGTAACTACAATGGATTCTTCCAGGCAAAGGGTGCAAGCTCTACAAATAACTGTACACTTACTTTTGACTATGTATCCAATGGCTACAGTTATTTCAACAAGCAACAGACCTGCACTACTCAGGCACGCACATCCTCCACCGGCACGTATTCAAGCAGTAATGCTCCGGCAACGGTAAAAATCAGCGGTTACCAAGTTAACGGTAACACTACAAGCACTACTCAATCAGCAACTGCAACGAAAGGCTCTTCGTATACCGCACAAGCAAACTTTGCGAAATCTTCTACAGTAAAACTCGAATATTCCAGCAAATCAGACAGTTATGATTTCGATGGCTGGTATAACAGCAGTGGCACAAGAGTCGGAACAGGAACCTCATATACATATACCTGTACCGATGATGATGCGAATATTACCGCACGCTTTACCTTCAAACCGAAACTGACTATTTCTGAATCCGGCGGTACAGGTACTGCAACAATTAACGGCACATCAACTAAATCTGCATATGTTACAAGCGGCGCCGATACTACTCTTTCGATTACCGCACCTACAAATTACTATATCAAGAGTATTACAGGTGGTTCTCCGTCATGGACAACTGACGGCAAGACATCAAAGAGCGGTAAAATTAATATTACTTCCGATACAACCTTGACAGTAACTTATGCAAAACCCAGTATTACCGTAACAAGTATGATAAGAAACGGTACTACAACCTTCTCTCAGAATACTTCAAGTTCGACAACATACAACTATAATCAATCGGTAACTTTGACAGCCCCGTTTGTTTCAGGATATACATTCAAGGGTTGGGCAACAACCAAATATACTACAGACACCCCGACCTATCTTTCTACATCTACTCCATATTCTATTGGAAATGTAACAGAAGATAAGACCTACTATGCTTACTATACAAAGAATGTTTCTGTAACTGTCACCCCGACTTCAAAGCAAATTACATTGGGCGAGAGCGTAACACTCACAGCAACTGCGTCAGGTGGTACAGGTTCATACACTTATGAATATAAAAAGGGCACAACCTCTTTGTCTACTTCTAACCCTGCAACAATCAGCGGTTCAACTCTTGGCGTAGGCAACAGCACAGTAACCGTAACCGCTATATCAGACGGCTTGTCTAATAGCGCAAATTCAACTATTACCGTTGTTCCGAATACCCCGACAATAAGTACATTTACATATCCGGGTGACTATGTAGGCGGAGACGGTGCAATTTCTCCGACTGTTACAACTAACTGTGTAAATACACAAGTTTTGTCTTACGAAATCACACAAAGACCAACCGGTGCTACAGCATCCGATTCTACTGTCAACGCTACTACAGGTGCATTCAGCGCAGTAGTCCCCGGTACCTATAAAGTAAAGGTAACATGTATTGACAGAAAGACTATTTCATCAGTAAATTACGATTCTGCCCCTGCAACTAAAGAAGTTTCTGTTGCAGTAAAACCCGTTAAACCAACACTGAATTTCAGTTATGATGGTACATACAAGCAGGGTGGCAACCCGATTACTCCGACTTATTGGTACACACCGAGTTATACAACCGGAACAGTAAGCGTAACCGAGTCTTTCTCCTGCGATTCTTCGTCTTGCACGGTTAATGCTCAAGATGGTAGTTTCTACTCAGATGTTCCCGGCACTTATAGTGTCGTCTATACCGTATCAGTAACAGTAAACGGACAGACAACATCAAATAGCAAAACGGCATCAGTTACCGTTTTGCCGGCTGCTAAATATACAGTTTCATTTACAGCAAAATCCCGTGACGGTTATGCTGGCTATGCTGACAATACAGCATTGAATAGTGTATTATCCGGTGGCGGAGATGTTACCGAGGGTAACGCAACTACACTCATTGCTCCGGAAGAAGCCAATGCTAGTTCAAAGAAATGGTATTTCCGTGGATTTATGAAAAACGGCGGTTCGCTGACACTTGGCACAAAAGACGGCAACAACTACAAATTAGATGTTACAAATGTCCAGTCAGCACAGACATACTATGCTTATTATTCCACAGCACCGAGCGCAACCGTACCTTCTTACAGCACTAATGTAAACTCCGGTGATAATTTCACACTCACAGTTTCAAATGCGTCAGGCGGTAGCGGAGCATATTACTACACCTATTCATTTGTTCCGTACGGAAGTGCTGAAAACTACCAAAGAAGTAATTCAAACACTATTACAGTAACAAAACCGAGTATCGGTCACTATATTTTCAAATTGAGAATTCATAGTGATGAAGTAGACAGCACTACTTCACTTAGAGAATCATATAAACAGCTTGTTGAATCTCAGGATATCTATGTTCTTCATCCGTCAGAGCAGTTTACTGCGCAATTTACAGACCCACAGGGCTTTACCGGTGATGGTACACAGGGTAATCCTTACCGTGTCGGAAAAGACCACAACTGTACTATTACAATAATACCGACTTCCGGCGGACAGGGAACATACTACTATAAATTCGGTAATAACGCTTATTCAACGACAAATACATACACTCTCCCTGTTTCTACTGAGGGTGTCGGCTCAAGAAATATTACCTGCTCTATGTATTTTGTAGATTCTTCCGGCGTTGCGTCAGCTGAATCAAGCGTTACAATTTATTACTACATCTATTCAACCTTTGCTATCGTAAAGGGCGATGTTCAGAGAATTTACACCGATAATCAGCTTTCTTCCTTGGATATCAAGGCCGAAGCAGGCGACGCTTCCAGTGCTTATAAGGTTCAGTTCGCTATATCGGGCGATGGCGTTAATTTCGAAAACAAGGGCGAAAGACTTTCGTTTGAAGATATTGACGACAGACTCCTTGCTATCTTCCATGTTAACGATTATCTCAACGATAGCGGTATAGCTTATTTCAGAGCCCAGTTCTATGAAAACGACACTGAATCCGGCTCGGACTTTGTCCATACATTTATCGGTGCTCGAAGCACTGCAAGTACAAAGAGTATCTATTTCAAGAACAATTCAGGTACTGCAATTGATATGACCGCAAACCGTCTGATGGCTTGCTTTAGAAATGCCGGCGGTGAGCAGTCTTGGGTAACAATGCAGCGAGTTTCCGATAGCGAGACCTTCCGTGCATCTGTTCCTATCGGCTATTCCGATAATGTAATCTTCTTCATTATGGATTCATCAAAGTATAATACCGATTATGATAGCATAACAGATACTTTCTACTTGGCGAAATCCGCTGAACAGAGTTTGTCAACACCGCTTGGTGATGGTAAGTATATGTTTACGATGAATTCAATTACAGGTACTACAATTAATCCGTCTAGCCCCGCTTGGGCTGTATATTCCAACTGATTTTTAGATTTAGAATTTTAAAAGGAGGTGAGAACCATGGGAAAGCAGTCTTCTCCTGCTTCAAAAAAGAATCAAGATAAAAACAAAAAGAAGAACAACAAATTCGGCATTATTCTTGTTAGCTTTTTAGCAGGGCTTATCCTTGTCGTTAATGTAATTACAGCGAGTTTTTCATGGTTTGAGCCGACTTCTGTAAACGGTAATTCTATAAAGTTAAACGAAACAACACCGCTTAGGGTAGAGGAATGTGAAATTTCTCAAAACTTCACAGGGGTACAACAAACAGATAAATCCATTGTTTATACTGAGGCTTCGGCTTCCAGTACCCACTCTGTTCCTGCAGGAGAAAAAGCCTATTTCAAGACAGTTATTATTAATAACAGTACAACAGCAGACACCAACATCTCGTTATTTATCAACCAATTTCCCGGGGCTACGGGTGGTGTAAGTATAGCAGTAACTTATCCTTCCAACTCTTACCGCACATATACTACTGCTCAAACAGACTTAGGCATTATCCGTAATGCAACCATCACTGCCCGTCAAAAAGGAAATGCCTCAACAGGCGTTTTGGAAGTAGAATGGTTTGTAAACAATAAATCTTCCTCTGCAGTTACTATTGATTTTTCAAAACTTTACATATTGTATAACTAAGGAGAACACCCTTGAAAAAAGTCCTGAATGTTATCGCAACAATTTTCCTTGTTCTACTGGTAATTATTGTAATATTTGTCTTTGTGGTACGAATATCCGGTGACACACCGAATGTTTTCGGGTATCAGGTTTTCCGTGTTTCTTCCGGCAGTATGGAACCAACGCTGAAAGTCGGCGATGTAATACTTGTCAAAAGGACAGAACCGTCTTTGATAAAAAACGGTGATATTATTACCTATAAGGGTGCAGAGGGTGACTTCCGTGACAAAATTATCACCCATAAAGTTGTAGAAGAACCGGTGATAAACGAGTACGGCGAATATGTTTTCCAAACATGCGGTATTGCAAAAGGTGCTATCCCGGACCCGAAAATAAAAGGCAACCAGATTTTAGGTGTATATATTTCAACAATACCTTTGCTGAATTACCTTTATTCGTTCTTCTTGACCGATTACGGTTTGGTAGCATTTATTGGCTTGATTGTAGTTTTGTTTGCTTATGAAATGATTTCTTTGATTTTGTCATATCGGCATCTTGACGAGTATGTTGCTGAGGATGACGAAGAAGAAACACCCGAAGAAAAAGATAAAAATGAATAATAATATTTCACCTCGCTTTTGCGGGGTGATTTTTCTTGCAAAACTTTTCTCTTTTTGATAGAATATCTATAAACTAAATTCTATATATTTTGAGGTTATTATGAGCGACGAACACAAAGGCCACCGTGAGCGAATGCGAAAGAAATACCTGTTAAACGGTATCGACAATTTCGAGCCACACGAGGTGCTTGAATTTTTGCTTTTTTATTGTGTTCCGATGAAGAACACATCGATATTGGCACATAGATTGCTAAACGAATTTGGCTCAATTTCCGCCGTATTTGATGCGCCTGTTGATATGCTCCTCGATTTCGGACTTACCGAATCACAGGCAACTTTTCTGAAACTGATGCCGGATGTTGCACGGCTCTATATTGATGACAAGCACAATAACGGGGACAAAGTTATATCAAGCGATAATATAGCACAGTATATTCTTAACAAATTTATCGGCAGGGAAGACGAGAATGTTCTTGCTTTGCTCCTTGATTCAAAAGGCAAAGAATTATTTTGCGGAGTTGTATCAAAAGGCTCGATTTCTACATCTGAGATACCCGTCCGCAAAATTGTCGACTATGCTCTGCGTTACCACGCACGAAGTGTGATTATCGCCCACAACCACCCAAGCGGTGTTGCGCTTCCTTCCCGTGATGATTTGCTGGCAACGGCTAATATCAAGAACGCTTTGTCCCTTGTCGGCGTAAGACTTGTTGACCACTATATCGTAGCAGATAACGATTGTGTCTCGCTATTTGAGTCTGCCATCGGAAAAGAACTTTTTGAATAACGGTGAACTATGTATAAAATTTTTATTGTAGAAGACGACAATTCAATAGCCGATTCAATTGCAAAAACTGCGAATTTGTGGGGCTTTGAGTCAAAGATTTGCTCGGATTTTCAAAATGTTATGGGTGAGTTTTCTGACTTCTTACCTCATATCGTTTTGCTCGATATCGGTTTGCCTTTTTCGGGCGGGTATCATTGGTGCAGTGAGATAAGAAAAATTTCAAAAGTTCCGATTATTTTTGTTTCTTCTGCGTCTGATAATATGAATATCGTAATGGCGATGAATATGGGTGCCGATGATTTTATCGCAAAGCCGTTTGACTCAAATGTCCTTATGGTAAAGGTGCAGGCTCTACTGCGTCGCAGTTACGATTTCGCCGTAAATTCGCCTATGCTTTCGCACAAAGGCGCAATATTAAGCACAGGGGATAACACCCTTTCCTACAACGGCGAAAAGATAGAGCTGACAAAGAACGAATATCGCATACTATTTTGTCTTTTACAGAACAAGGGCAAAGTTGTCAGCAGGGAAAAGTTGATGGAACATCTTTGGGAGACCGACAGTTTTGTTGATGAAAACACCCTGACGGTAAATATCAACAGATTAAGAAAGAAGTTAGAACAACATTCACTTTGTGATTTTATTACAACAAAATTCGGTGTAGGCTATATTGTGGAGTAATTTATGACTTTGTTTTTGCGTTATGTTAAATCAAAATCAAAAATAATAATTTTGCTTATCGTTTTTGCGGTAGTGTTTTTTGTTTCGTTTTTGCTGTATCAACTGCCGATTAGTGCTGTGCTTTATCCTTTCCTTTTGTGCCTTGTTTTTTTAGGCATATTTACAGCCTTTGATTATCACAAAACAAAAATAAAGCACGAAAAACTTACTAAACTTGCAAAGTTAAAAGACACTTTCTCACAAACGGATATTGCCACAGAAAGCATAGGGGAAGAAGATTTTTGCGAACTTGTAAAAGTTCTCAACGAGGAAATAGGCAGAATAAAAGCAGAAGACTTTGCAAAGTACCGCGATATGACCGACTATTACACCGTTTGGGTGCATCAGATAAAAACCCCGATTTCATCCATGAAACTTGTATTGCAAGACGAAGACAGCGAACTTTCCCGAAAAGTATCGTCGGACCTGTTCCGCATTCAACAGTATGTCGATATGGTGCTTGCCTATATTCGCTTGTCGTCCGTATCATCCGACTATGTTTTCAAAGAGTATGCACTCGATGATATAATAAAATCCTGTGTTCGTAAGTTCGCTTCGGAATTTATTTCACGAAAACTTACTTTGTCATATGAGCCAAAAAATTGCAGTATCATAACAGATGAAAAGTGGTTTTCTTTTGTCATAGAACAAATCCTCTCAAACGCTTTGAAGTACACAAAAAGCGGTACAATAACTATCAGTATAGAGGATAACAAACTCTGCATATCCGACACGGGAATAGGCATAAACGCCGATGATATCCCACGAGTTTTTGAAAAAGGCTTTACGGGATATAACGGTCGCGATGACAAGTCAGCAAGCGGTCTGGGGCTTTATTTGTGCAAAAAAATCTGTGATAACCTTTCTTTGGATATAAGTATCGACAGTGAAATTTCGGTAGGAACAAAAGTAAGTATTGACCTGACACAGAAAAAAGGAAAACTTGAGTAAATCTTACATTATTGTAAGTTCACAGCGGGAAATGTAAGCCAATGAAATGGAATTACATTTCCCGTTTTTGTATAATTATCCTGTAAAGATTGGAGGAGATATTATGTCATTACTAAAAGCAGAAAATTTGAAAAAGACTTATTCAACACGCATAGGCTCAAACAAGGTCGAAGCGTTGAAAAATGTAAACTTTACTGTAGAAAAAGGCGAATTTGTCGCAATAATGGGGGAGTCAGGCTCGGGAAAAACAACTCTTTTAAATATCCTTGCAGCCCTTGATATCCCTACTTTCGGAAGTGTTACCCTTGACGGTAAAGACTTTTCAAAAATAAAAGAAAAAGATGTAGCAACTTTTCGCAGAGATAATTTAGGCTTTGTTTTTCAGGACTTTAATTTGCTCGATACATTCTCTTTGGAAGATAATATTTATTTACCGCTTGTATTGGCAGGAAAAAAGGATGAATATATGAAATCAAAACTCGAGCCGATAGCAAAAAGACTCGGTATCATCGAAATTTTGAAAAAGTACCCTTACGAGGTATCCGGCGGACAAAAACAGCGTGCAGCAGTAGCACGAGCGATGATAACCTCACCGAAGATTATCCTTGCCGATGAGCCGACAGGCGCACTTGATTCAAAAGCGTCCGATGAACTTTTAAGACTATTTTGCGAAGTAAATAACGACGGTCAGACAATACTGATGGTAACCCATTCGGTAAAGGCGGCATCAGTTGCATCAAGAGTAATGTTTATCAAAGACGGCGAAGTCTTTCATCAGATTTACCGTGGCGACAGTACAAACGAAGTTTTGTATCAAAAGATAAGTGATACCCTTACTATGCTCCAAAGGGGCGGTGATGAATAATGAAAACATTGTTCTACCCGAAACTTGCATACCAAGGGATAAAGAAGAATAAGCAACTTTATATTCCATATATACTTTCCTGTATCGGTATGGTAACAATTTACTACATCTTTCATTTTCTGAGCCTGTCACCGCTTGTATCGTCGCTGAAAAGCGGTGCAAACATAGCGTTGATTATGTCACTCGGAAAATTTGTTATGGCAGTTTTTGCACTATTGTTTTTGTTCTATACAAATTCATTTTTAGTACGCAGAAGGTACAAAGAATTCGGACTATACAATATCCTCGGTATGGACAAACATTCAATTTCTAAGGTCGTTTTCTTTGAGTCACTTATAGTTTCAGTAATCAGTATAGTAAGCGGAGTTTTGCTCGGTATAGTGTTTTCGAAACTCTGCGAGTTGGGGCTGATAAATGCAATTCATACGCAAGTAAATTATGATTTGTCTATCCGCTTTGACGCAGTTTTCTATACCGTTTTGATTTTTGCTTTCATCTTTCTTTTATTGATGCTGAAATCTATCATAAGTGTCAGAAAATGCAAACCGCTTGAACTTCTCAAAAGCGAAAAAGCAGGCGAAAAAGCACCGAAAGCAAATTGGGCTATAGCAATTATCGGAGTGGTTTTGCTCTTTGTCGCCTACTATATTTCCGTTTCAATAAAGAGTCCGCTTACAGCAATTTTGCTGTTTTTTGTAGCGGTTGTTATGGTAATAGTAGCAACATATATGCTCTTTATGTCAGGCTCGGTAGCCTTGTGCAAAATTCTTCAAAAGAATAAAAAATACTACTATAAAAAACAGCACTTTGTTTCTGTTTCGTCAATGGCGTACAGAATGAAACGAAACGGCGCAGGGCTGGCGTCTATCTGTATTCTTGCTACAATGGTGCTTGTTATGATATCGTCAACATCGAGCCTGTATTTCGGCGCAAATGATACATTGCAGTCGCGATATCCGCAGGAATGCAGAATTCAAGTTAACACGCAGGGGATAGACAATCTCAATAATGACAATATAACAAGTGTAAACAATGTGTTTCAAAAAGTCTTTTCAGAGCATAACTGCACCCCCAAAAATGTAGCAGAATTCAGTTTTGCTATGATAACGGGCGTGGTTGATAATAACAAAGTAGTAATTGATGCCGACAGTTTTGAAGGCATTTCTAATTACGAAAACTTGAGAATGCTCTATTTTTATTCCGAAAAAGAATTTAACCGCCTGACTAATTCAAATATCAGCCTGAAAAACAACGAGGCATATTTGTATACCGATAACTGCGAGTATAACGAAGATAATATTTCTTTTGGAGAATTAAAACTTAATGTAATAAAGCAGTCGGAAAAGTTTCCTTTCTCCTCATATACAGGGCCGACCATAACTTTTGTCGTTTCCGATTTATCGGTTTTGAAACCGCTTGACAATATGTGCGATTTTTCGGGCGACAGAGTTTTACAGACTTGGTACTACTACGGCTTTGATACAGGACTTGAAGACGAAAAGACAATAGACTTGATGAACAGTATGTCAAATGCTATAGAAAAGAATATATCAATGCCGTTTGCTACATCTTCCTTGTCCGGCGATAAAGAAGACTTCTTTACAACATTCGGTGGATTATTCTTTTTGGGAATAATGTTGTCAGTGGTATTCATCTTTGCCGCCGCCATGATAATCTACTACAAACAGGTGTCCGAAGGGTTTGAAGACAAAGCACGGTTTGAGATAATGCAGAATGTCGGAATGACAAAAAGGGATATCAAAAAGAGCATAAATTCACAGGTGCTTACCGTGTTTTTTGCACCGCTTTTGTTCGCACTTTTGCACCTTGCGTTTGCGTTCCCGCTTATATGGAAGTTACTGCAACTTTTCGGACTTTCCAATTTGACTTTTACAATATTGATAACTCTTGCGGCGTTTCTGATTTTTGCAGCATTCTATGCAATAATTTACAAACTCACCGCAAGAGCTTACTACAAAATAGTGTCAAAAACCGAATAAATTAATTCTTGTCTTATTTCCAAAATGTGGTATAATAAAACTGATATAATTACGGAGGTGTTTTTATGAAAAAGTCTCTCTGCGTTATTTTAAGTATTATTATGATTTTATCAGTATTGTGTATCGTGCCGTTTTCGGTATCAGCAAAAGAAATTGACGAGGATTTAGTCGTTCTTTCTTCTGACGGCGACTTCGGGTATTATCCCATTGACGACGGTAAAATTGCGATATACGGCTATTACGGTAATGAAGCCGTAGTAGATATCCCGACTACCATTGACGGATATACCGTTGCAGAGATTTTAGAAGATTCGTTTTACTACTGCGAAAATCTTCAAACAGTAAATGTCCCCAAAACCGTAAACCTTATAGAAACAGATGCGTTCTACGGATGTTTCAATCTTACTGCCGTAAATGTTTCTGCTGACAACAAAGACTATTCTTCACAAAATGGCATTTTGTATAGTAAAGACAAAACCAAACTTGTATATTATCCTTTGGGTAAAACAGATACATCCGTTACCATTACGGACGGAGTAGTCACCATTTGCGAAAAAGCATTTGCACACTGCGAAAATATTAAGAAAGTTACTTTCCCGTCAAGTGTAAAATACATAGAGTACGATGCGTTTTATTATTGTTTAAATCTTGAAAAAGTTACTTTGTCATCGAATTTATTGATTATCGGTGATTACGCATTTGAAAGTTGTGAATCAATTACGGAAATCAGTATTCCCGCTTCTGTTACGAGTATTGAGTATAATGCTTTTTTCTATTGCAACGGTCTCGAATCAATAAACGTCGCATCAGGCAACAAGAATTATTCATCCGAAAACGGAGTTTTGTTTAACAAAAATAAGACTGAATTGTTATTGTTCCCGAAGAACAGATTTTCTTTTTCCTATACTATTCCGAGTACGGTTACAGTCATATCCGAGAGTGCGTTTTACAATTGCGATAATATCGAGAGCGTCACTATTCCGAACAGCGTCACAACGATAGGAACTTACGCTTTTGAAGACTGTGATAGTTTATCTGAAATCAAAATCCCCGGTAGTGTGAAAACAATCGGAGAGTATGCATTTAGTAATTGTTCAAATATAGCAAAAGTCACATTGGAAGACGGTATTGAAAATATAGAAAACTATGCGTTTTCCTATTGCTATTCGCTTGATAATATTACTATTGTGAAAAGTGTAAAAACTATTGGTGACGGAGTGTTTGAATATTGTGAAAATCTGTCGGCAATTTCCGTTGCAAGCGGGAACAAGTACTATGTTGCTGTTGACGGCGTTTTGTATGATATCGCAAAGACAAAGGTTTTGCGTTATCCGCCTTTGAAAACCGGTGCAAGTTTTACAGTTCCCGCAACAGTAACCGATATCACAGTTGGTTCTTTTTCCGAGTGTAAAAACCTCACAAAAGTAACCCTGCCCGCTAATTTGAAACATATCGGCAAAGATGCTTTTGATGAATGCTCTGATTTGACGGGTATAGTTATTCCCGACAAAGTCGAAGAAATCGGCGATTATGCTTTTTCATATTGCAAAAATCTCGAAAGCCTCACGATAGGAAAGAGCGTAAAAACAATAGGTTTCGATGCATTTTACTATTGTGAAAAACTCAAAAAAGTAACTATCCCCGATAGTGTTGAATTAATTGATTCATACGGCTTTGAGTATTGCACGAATCTAAGTGAAGTCAATTTCGGTAAAAATATCAAAGAAATCGACTATCAAGCCTTCATAGGTTGCAAAAACTTAAAGAGCGTTACCTTGCCCGCGAGTATAGAATATATCGGCTATAATGCTTTGGGATATACCGGCGATTGGTCCGAAAATGACGGAAAAGTTGTAGGCTTTACAATCTTTGGCAGAAAAGGCAGTGACGCCGAAAGATATGCAAATGAAAATGAGTTTATTTTTAAAGAATCCGGCGCGAGTATAGTCGGTGATGCGGATATGGATGGTTCTATTACCATTGTTGATGCAACAACTATACAAAAATATCTTGCCAAAGTAATTACTGAAAGCAAAATAGACTTGAAAGCAGCAGATACTGACCATGATGGTTCTGTTACCATAGTAGATGCAACTCGTATACAAAAATTCCTCGCAGGCCTTATCAAAGACCTCTAAAATATAAATATAACCGTATAGCCTCCCCTTGTCAGGGGAGGTGTTTTGCTTTGCAAAACAGAGGGGTAGTCAAAAATAACACCAGATACTAAAATGCCCGTAGCACCAAAGTGCTATGGGTATTTTCTATGAAAATTTTTCCTCAATACCTATTTTCTTTTTGTGTGTTTTGTGATATAATACCACTATATATTGTTTTTTTCAGGGTTTTGAGCGAATAATATGCAAAGGAGGGTGAATATGGACAGGTTTGTTTTGCATTCAGACTATAAGCCGACAGGCGACCAGCCGACTGCGATTGATTCTCTTGTCAAAAGCATAGAGGATAATAACAAAGAAACTACTCTTTTGGGTGTTACAGGCAGTGGCAAAACCTTTACTATGGCTAATGTAATCGAAAAAATCAACCGTCCTACCCTCGTTTTAGCTCATAACAAAACTTTGGCGGCGCAACTTTGCTCCGAGTTTAAAGAGTTTTTTCCCGAAAACGCTGTTGAGTATTTTGTTTCCTACTACGACTACTACCAGCCCGAAGCCTACATTCCCTCAACAGATACCTATATCGAAAAAGACAGTTCCATAAATGACGAGATAGACAAACTGCGCCACAGCGCAACACTTGCCCTTTCCGAAAGGCGAGATGTTATTATCGTCGCGTCCGTTTCGTGTATATACAGTTTGGGCGACCCGATTGATTACCGCAATATGGTCATATCCCTGCGCCCCGGAATGCAGAAATCCCGCGATGAATTGATAAAAAAACTTGTCGAACTTCAATACGAGCGAAACGACATCAACTTTATCCGCGACAAATTCAGGGTTAGGGGAGATATAGTCGAAATTTTCCCTGCATCATCATCCGACAGGATTATCCGTGTCGAGTTTTTCGGTGACGAAATCGACAGATTGTCCGAGATAAATCCGTTAACAGGCGAACTGATTGCAACACTAAAACACGCCGCAATTTACCCCGCGTCACACTATATTGTCGACGCTATGAAAATGGAGCGTGCGATAAAAGAACTCGAAAGAGAACTCGAAGAACGACTTGAATATTTCCGTTCAAAAGGGAAGCTTCTTGAAGCCCAGCGTATTGAACAACGCACTCGTTACGATATGGAAATGCTGCAGGAAATCGGAATTTGCTCCGGAATAGAGAACTATTCACGAGTGCTTTCGGGCAGAAAACCCGGTTCCGCACCCTATACTTTGCTTGATTATTTTCCAAAGGACTTTTTACTTTTCGTTGACGAGTCCCATGTAACCTTGCCCCAAGTCCGCGGAATGTACGCAGGCGACAGGGCAAGAAAAACGAGCCTTATCGACTTCGGCTTTCGTCTGCCGTCTGCTTACGATAACCGACCTTTGTGCTTTGACGAGTTTTACGAAAGAGTAAATCAGGCAGTTTTCGTCAGCGCAACCCCGGGCGACTTTGAACTTGAAAAAAGCAAGGTCGTAGCGGAACAAATTATCCGCCCCACAGGACTTTTAGATCCCGAGATTTCCGTTCGTCCTACCGAGGGACAACTCGACGACCTTATTTCCGAGATAAATACAAGAGTAGATAAAAAAGAGCGTGTCCTTGTCACAACGCTGACAAAGAAAATGGCAGAAGACTTGACCGAATATCTGTCGCAAATGGATATCAAAGTCCGCTATATGCACCACGATATCGACACAGTCGAGCGTATGGAGATAGTCCGTGATTTGCGTCTTGGCGAGTTTGATGTTTTAGTCGGCATCAACCTTCTTCGTGAGGGACTCGATATCCCCGAAGTTTCCCTTGTTGCGATTTTAGATGCCGACAAAGAAGGCTTTTTGCGTAGTGAGCGCTCATTAGTCCAGACAGTAGGCAGAGCAGCCCGAAATTCAAACGGTACCGTAATTATGTATGCAGACAGCGTTACCGACTCAATGAAAAAGGCGATAGTAGAAACAAATCGTCGAAGAAACATCCAGCAAAAATATAATGAAGAAAATGGGATTACTCCAAAAACGATTATCAAAAAGGTTAACGATATTCTTGAAATATCCACCCACAGCGACAAGTCTCTTGATAATATTGGAAAGATGTCCCGCGAACAAAAAGCAGAACTCATAAAACAACTGACAAAAGAAATGCAGGCTGCGGCAAAACTTCTCGAATTTGAACATGCAGCATTTTTAAGAGATAAGATACGACAACTAAAAGGAAAATAAAACAGGAGAGAAACCAAAATGGCTAAATCAAAGAAGAAACCCGAATACGGCAACGAGAGTATAGTAACTCTCAAAGGCCCCGACAAAGTACGAAAAAGACCTGCGGTTATTTTCGGTTCTGACGGTATCGAAGGCTGCCAGCATTCTATTTTTGAGATACTCTCAAACTCGATTGACGAAGCGCGAGAAGGCTACGGAAAAGAGATTACACTAACTCGCTACAAAGACGGCTCTATCGAGATAGAAGACCACGGCAGAGGCATCCCCGTAGACTACAACAAAAACGAAGAAAGATTCAACTGGGAACTTGTTTTCTGCGAACTCTATGCCGGCGGAAAATATAACAACAACGAGGGCGAGTATTACGAGTTTTCACTCGGACTAAACGGTCTCGGACTTTGTGCGACTCAGTTTTCATCCGAATATATGGATGCCGAAATTCGCCGTGACGGAAAGAAGTACTTTTTGCATTTTGAAAAAGGCGAAAATGTCGGCGGTCTCAAAAGCGAGGATTACGCCAAAAAAGACACAGGCTCAAAAATCCATTGGAAACCCGATTTAGAAGTATTCACCGATATTGATATCGAGCCGTCATATTATCTCGATATTTTAAAGCGACAGGCAATAGTCAACCCCGGCATCAAATTTGTATTCAGAGACCAAAACGGCAGAGGCTTTGATACAACCGAATTTCTATATGAAGACGGTATCACCGACCATGTAAAAGAAATTGTCGGCGATAGCGCGATGACCTCCGTTTTGTCGTGGCAAACCGAAAGAAAAGTCCGCGACAGAGAGGACAAAGACGAGTACAAATGCAAGATAAACGCATCCCTTGCTTTTTCTAACAAAGTCAGCACCGCAGAGTATTATCACAATTCTTCATATCTTGAGCACGGCGGCGCTCCCGAAAAAGCAGTCAAGAACGCTTTTGTCTATATGATAGACTCTTACTTAAAGCAAAATTCAAAGTACAATAAAAACGAAAGCAAAATTACCTATCAGGATATCGAAGATTGCCTTGTTATCGTTATTTCATCGTTTTCGAGTGTAACATCATACGAAAACCAGACGAAAAAAGCGATAACCAACAAGGGTATTCAAGACGCGATGACCGACTTTTTCAAGAAACAACTTGAAATATACTTCATCGAAAATCCCTTCGAAGCCGAACAGATAGGCAACCAGGTACTTATCAACAAGCGCTCCCGTGAAAACGCCGAGAAAACTCGAGTAAAACTCAAAAAAGAACTCACAAAAAATATAGATATGACAAATCGAATCGAAAAGTTTGTCGATTGTCGAAGCAGAGATGTAAGTGAGCGTGAACTCTTCATAGTAGAGGGTGATTCCGCTTTGGGTGCTTGTAAACAGGCGCGAAACCCGAACTTCCAGGCGATTATGCCGATAAGAGGTAAGATACTCAACTGCCTGAAAGCAGATTATGACCGAATTTTCAAGTCACAGATTATCACCGATTTGCTGAAAGTTTTGGGATGCGGAGTACAGGTGCAGTCAAAAGCAAACAAAGATTTGTCAAACTTTGATATAAACAACCTTCGTTGGAACAAAGTCATTTTCTGTACCGATGCCGATTATGACGGCTTCCAGATCCGCACACTTTTGCTTACTATGATTTATCGTCTTACGCCCGATTTGATAGACGAGGGAAAAGTCTATATCGCCGAGTCACCGCTTTATGAAATAACTACAAAAGACAAAGTTTATTTTGCATATACCGAAAGCGAAAAAGACAAATATATAACCGAGATAGGAAATGCAAAATTCACCGTTCAGCGTTCAAAGGTCTTGGCGAAAACGAGCCCGATATGATGAATCTTACAACAATGAATCCCGACACAAGAAGACTTATCAAAGTTGTCCCCGACGATATCAAGCGTACAGAAGAAATTTTTGATATCCTTATGGGCGACAACCTGCAAGGACGAAAAGACTTCATCGTCGAAAAAGGTGCAGACTACGCCGATATGCTCGATATAAGTTAAGAGAGGGGGAGGAAAATGGCAAGGAAAAAACAAGATAAAACCGCACCGATAAAGCCGATAACAAACGGCGTTATTGCCGGAGCGGGCGAAATAATTGAACAAAAAATAGCATCCACAATAGAAGAAAACTATATGCCCTACGCGATGAGCGTAATTATGTCGCGAGCCATCCCCGAGATAGACGGATTCAAGCCTTCCCACAGAAAACTCCTCTATACTATGTACAAGATGGGACTTTTATCGGGAGCAAGAACAAAATCGGCAAATATTGTCGGTGCAACAATGAAACTAAACCCCCACGGCGACTCCGCGATATACGATACTATGGTGCGTTTGTCACGAGGATACGAGGCACTTTTACACCCTTATGTTGATTCAAAGGGTAACTTCGGTAAGTTTTATTCCCGAGATATGGCTTGGGCGGCATCAAGATACACCGAAGCAAAGTTAGACCCAATCTGTAACGAACTTTTCAAAGATATCGACAAAGACACAGTCGATTTTGTCGACAACTACGACAACACGATGAAAGAGCCGGTACTTTTGCCTGCGTCTTATCCGTCTGTACTTGTAAATGCAAATACGGGTATCGCCGTAGGTATGGCGTCAAATATCTGCTCGTTTAATCTTCGCGAAGTCTGCGAAACAACTGCAGCACTCATCAAAGACTCTGACCACGATGTAATCACAACCCTGCCTGCTCCCGATTTTTCCTGCGGAGCACAGGTGATTTATAACGAAGAAACCATTCGCGAGATATACCGTACAGGTAGAGGAAGTATCAAAGTCCGCAGTATCTACAACTACGACAAATCCGCAAATTGTATAGATATCCTGAACATCCCGCCGACCACCACAACCGAGTTGATTATCGAAAAGGTAATTGATTTGGTAAAGAACGGAAAAGTAAAAGAAATTGCCGATATCCGTGATGAAACAGGTCTTGACGGCTTGAAGATAACTATTGACCTAAAGCGCGGTACCGACCCCGACAAACTGATGCAAAAACTCTTCAGGATGACTACCCTCGAAGACAGCTTTTCCTGCAACTTCAATGTTCTTATCGGTGGCGTACCGATGGTACTTGGTGTAAAAGAACTGTTAGAAGAATGGATTGCTTTTCGTATTGAATGTATCAGAAGGCGCACCTACTTCGATTTGAATAAAAAGAAAGATAAACTTCATTTGCTAAAAGGTCTTGAACTTATCCTTCTCGATATCGACAAAGCCATAAAAATCGTTCGTGAAACTGACGAAGAGGCCGAGGTCGTCCCGAATTTGATGATAGGTTTCGGTATTGACGAGTTGCAAGCCGAGTATGTTGCCGAGATAAAACTTCGCCACCTAAACCGCGAGTACATCCTAAAGCGTACCGCAGATATTAAGCAACTGGAAGAAGATATAGTTAACCTCGAAACGATTTTAGCAAGCAAAGCAAAAGTAAAGAGCATTATCGTCAAAGAGCTAAAAGAAGTCAGCGAAAAGTACGGCAAAGAGAGAAAATGCCCCTTACTCCATATTGACGATATCGAGTCAAGTGTTGATTTTGAAGAAGAAATCCCCGATTACCCTGTAAATCTTTTCTTTACTCACGATGGCTATTTCAAGAAGATAACACCGCTTTCTTTGCGTATGGGCGGAGAACAAAAACTCAAAGAAAATGACTTTATCACCCAGAGTATGGAGTCAACTAATAATACAGACATCCTGTTCTTTACGAACAAATGTCAGGTATATAAAGCAAAAGTCTCCGATTTCGCAGATACAAAGGCAAGCGTCTACGGCGACTATATCCCCGCAAAACTCGGTATGGACGAGGGAGAACTGTGCGTGTTTATGGTGAATACAAAGTCGTATGAGGGCTATCTGCTCTTTGCTTTTGAAAACGGCAAGGTAGCGAAAGTCGAACTTTCTTCATACAGCACAAAGACAAACAGAAAGAAACTTATCAACGCCTACAGCGATAAATCACCCTTGGGCGGTATGGTATATACAAAAGAAGACGGCGAATTTGTCCTTACTTCATCAGCAGGCAGAATGTTACTTTTGCATAGCGGAAGCCTTAATTCAAAGACAACAAAGAACACCCAGGGTGTAGCGGTAATGAAACTCAAAAAAGGCCACAGGGTAATGAGTATCGAGCCGTACGAAGAAGGCAGGTTTTCAAAGCCGTCGCGATATCGTACCCGCACTTTGCCCTCAATAGGTGCATTGCCCAGCGAAGAAGACGGTGCAAAGCAACTTTCTATCATATAGCATTATAATTCTATATTAGAAAATAAAAATTGTACTTGCATTATTTGA
>JAGHTC010000015.1 GCA_018065465.1 Candidatus Ruminococcus equi | reverse complement strand
TAATGTATATGTGCAAATTTATTGCAAACATAGGAGGTTAAAATGAAATTATCGAAAAAAGTAATCAGTCTTGTACTGACACTCGCTCTCATCGTTTCTTGCGTAACGGTTGTATGCGTTTCTACATCTGCTTATACAGGTGACGGCTCAACTACCGAGGCACTCGGCGGTTATTATTCAACCAACTTAAACGATGCTTGCGGTGTAAGAAAAACAATATCCATTGACGGCGACATTTCCGACTGGGACAGCTCAATGCTAATTGCTCAAGGTGTCGCAAACGACGACCCTCGTGTTTACAGACCGAGTTCTATGCACGAAGTTCCCGTTGACTCCTACGCTCTTTATGCTTGCTGGGATGACGACAATCTTTACCTCATGTGGGAAATGAAGAACCTGCAAGATATCGTTGCACCGAATGATGACTATCCGCTTTCA
This sequence comes from Candidatus Ruminococcus equi, assembly GCA_018065465.1. Lineage (GTDB taxonomy): Bacteria > Bacillota > Clostridia > Oscillospirales > Acutalibacteraceae > Ruminococcoides > Ruminococcoides equi. The sequence goes on along the minus strand of JAGHTC010000015.1, from coordinate 34,434 downwards.
CAGGGATGGCTCTACGACTGGGCAGATATGCCATACTACCTTGTATTCGACTTGGGTTCAGGCAAATACGGTGACGGCACAGTCGCAAACGGTGAAACAATCTGGCAAAGCGGTATCACCTTTGATACTCACATCGACACTTGGATGTGCAACTCGATGAACTTCTGGAACGGTCCGTACATCTACAAAACAAACGACCAAGGTAAGTTCGTCTACAATGAAACAAAACATTCCGAAATCAAAATGGAAGCAAATAAGAATCAGTCTGTTTCTACTCACATCTACGGTATTGAAGGCGGATACGGAAAATATCACAACCGTGTACCGGGCGATACACTTCTTTCTACTTCCAACTGGATGGACTACAGTGAAACAAAGCACGACACAAAACTTGACTATTTCTATGAAATCGCTATTCCGCTTAGTACACTCGGAATTACCGACGATTACATTGAAAACACCGGCATCGGCGTTATGCACATTCAGTCATTCGGTACATCGGGTATGAATTCTCTCCCCTTTGACCCGTCTATGACAGACAATGCCGACAAGGAGTATACAAAAGAACCGTCAGGCTCAAACGAAAAAGAAGATGAAGACCACATCACCGTTCCGCTCGCAAGAATAGGCGTATGCAGTGGCTCTGTTCATCCAACATTACCGTCTGTTATTCCGACTCAGGCACCTTCTTCACAGGAAACACAACCGACTTCCGAAATTCCTACCGAAAAGCCGACACAGGCTCCTACACATAAGCCGGGTACGCTCATCCTGGGTGATGTTGACCTTGACTCTTCTGTTACAATTACAGACGCTACTATGATTCAAAAAGCACTTGCAAAAATCTTTACACTCACAGATGCACAAGCACTTTGTGCTGATATTAACAGCGACGGAGTAGATATTACAGATGCTACCCTTATTCAAAAATATCTTGCAAAATACACAATTCCCTATCCAATAGGAGAACCTATCGGAGAAGAACCGACAGAAACACCTACACAAGCTCCCACAGAAGCTCCGACACAGGCTCCGACAAGTTCGGATATTGATTTCTCCGACCCGAACACAATTTTCGTTTGTGACGATGCAGGCTGGAACAGTGTATATATTCACTACTGGGGTTCTGCTGAAACAAAATGGCCGGGTGAACAAATGCAAAAGGTCGGCACATATAATGGCTACGACCTGTATTCATACACTTTGACAACTTCTGTTGACGGTATTGTTATCAACATAGGAAGCAATCAAAATCAGACAAGAGACCTTACACCTCCGGGTGCATACAAGGTACTACTTACAAGCACAAAAGAATTTACAGATGTAAACTAAACTACAACATAAAAGCAACAGGGTGTTCATTACGAACACCCTGTTGTGTTTTTTGGAAATATTTATTTGAGATTTGCAAGATGTCTTTGTATCGCTGTAGCATCGATAATGGTTCGTTCATTGTCGTGGTCAAAATCGGATATGTATTTAAGATAACCGTTAACTCCTCTGTACTTTGGTTCCAATATATCATCGTCGGGATAACTCTCAAGTTGCGCCATACATTTTTGTATATGAGTTGCATCTATTACGGTGAGTTCCTTGTCGCGGTCCATATCGCCTATCGGAATGCCGAGTTTCAGCATTTCGAAAGTTTCGTGTAAATTCGGGAAAGTTTCTTCATCTTTCCACGCATATACGAGGTCAACAAATTCATAGGTATATGCATTAAAAACACCCCAATATAAACCGAACGGTTCACTCTTTACTTCGCTGATGAGCACACGATTTCCAAATACGCCGTACACCTTTTCATCAATATATTGTCCTGCACTCGCATTTATCAACACCCAATTAGCCTCTTGGTCTGCATATTCGTATTCCTCTTTGTAGAAATATTCTTCTAATACAGTCGGAGTGGTCGGAGTAATTGTAGGAACAGTATTTGAAGGAGGTTCGGTAGTTGGCGTACCTCCGTAAACAAATTCTCTGAATGCACCTTCATACTTGTAAATGCCGTCATATTCGGTAGCAAGAAGCGATAGTCCCTGCTCAGCTGCATTTACCGTAAACAAGCACGAAACAGAAGAAAATACTACTGTAATAATAAGTAAAAATATTATTTTCTTTTTCATTTTGTACCTCTTTTATTCCCCTGTGATTATCTCTTTAATATCTTTTATATCATTTTTATCCACTTCAAAATAGAGCGTATTAAGATAGCATCTGTCAACTATTTCATAGCCACCAACTAAATACAATTCGCTGCTTATGTAAAGTTTTGATTTATCGTTGACGCCTGTCATAATATAGATGTTGAAACTGTCTTTTGAATCAAGAAGTCTGTATTTTGCTGATATTAGTGCTTTGGTTTCAAAATACTTTTCGTCATAAACAGAACTTGACTCACCCAAAAAGTCTTTGTACTGCTCGGCGTTACAAATCAATGCGACCTCACCGCCGAAGTCTTCGTTAGACTCAACCCGTTCTACCGTGTGATTATTGTATGTACTGATAAGGCTTTTTACTGTGTCGGTTTGAGGATATACGATGGCAACACTATTTTGACTCAAATCTTTTTTGAGACATTTGTCGCTTGTGAATATCAATGGCTCGGTATCCGTTATAGGACTCTCGACATATTCTGTAGGTTTGTTTGGAGTATTTGCGTTGCTTTGTTCATCATTTTCCGTATTTTCTTCTTTATCCGTATCATTGTTATCGGAAATAATATTATCTATTCCGTACTTTTCAACAAAATCGGACGGTGAGTTTTTGCTTCCTAAATCTCTATGGTAGATAATCGTGTTTGTATTTCCGTTGCTTTTGGTAATATTCAAAATTTCGCCGCTTTTTGCAATCAATTCATAAGCCCAGGTTATATCACCGTTTTTTACATATACTTTGTAGGTGAGTTCACCGTCTTTGTGTGACAATTCGAATTCTTTAATTTCTGCATCTACAATATCGAGGTCGTTAAGCACTATGTCTTTGATTTTGTCAATTTTCAGCAAAGACTTACTACTCGGCATACCCTCCGGATTTGTGTTTTCAAGTACAATTTCCTGCGCGTTTATCAAAAGAGATAAATCGTTTATTGATAGTTTTGCCAATGAGGAATAAGCGTTTTTGTTTTCTGTTATTCTTTTCAAAAGACACGCTTTACCAATAGAAATATCAAATTTTTCAGATAAAAATTCATAATCGGTTTTTTCGTCTATAGTCTGCGACAAAAGTGAAAAATCGAATTTTTTCTTTGTAAATACTTCTTTTGCTATGTCATGAGCAACTTCTAATTTATCATTGCTTTTATCGGCATTTTCTGACTGTACAGACAACAAAACAGAATTATCTTCACTATTCAGATAATCCAAGTCAAGCATCGATGAGATGATAATTTCTACACTTTCGTCAAGTGCTTTTCCGACTTCATCTACCTTTTCAAGAAGTTTTTCTCCGTCTTTGTTATTCGGAACTACTTTTACTACCTTATCGCTATGATTTAGGCAAATACTTACGGCAGGCTGTGCGTCAATAATAACGGTTGTGTATACAGCGTTATTATAGGTTAAAATTCCGAATACAGATGCGCATATAATCACGGCAAAAGAAGCGGCGAGAGCAACGGTAGCCTTTACTTTATTTCTTTTTGGTTTTTCAATAATGTCAATACTTTTGCCTTTGCCCTTCTTTGCTTCTTTCATAATATTATCAAGAACATCAGGGGTTGCATGAGTAAAGGCGGTTTTGACTAAATTATTTAATTGTTTATTATTCAAAATGCACTCCCCTTTCTGTTAGCAATATTTTTAATTTTTTAACGGCTCTGCTGTATTTTGATGCAACAGTTGACGGACGGATATCCATTATATCCGCTATATCTTTAAACTTCAAATCCGATACAACACGCAGAATAATTATCTGTCGTTCATCGTCAGCAAGGCTGTTAAGGCACTCATTTATGACGATTTTATCGTCACTTGTAATGAGGTCGGAAAAATCCGCAACAGTGTTGTTCATTTCGTCTGAGAGTGGCAAAATTTTGTCTCTGTTGCGGATTTTTGAAAGGCAAAGGTTTCTTGTAACGGTCAATATCCACGCAAGAGGTTTGTTCTGACTTTTATACAAATGCGCGGATTTATAAATAGAAAGAAATGTATCTTGCAGCACATCTTCTGCATCATCGACATTTTTCAGCACAGAAAGGGCGTAGGAATACACATCCACACTTGTTTCTTTATATAAAGATGAAAGTGCAGACATATTTCCTTGTGCTATTCTTTTAAGATACGCGTCCAAAACCTCGGGTTTAGAGATTTCGGGCTGAATCATAAAGGTAAAAAATATCGACATAATTTTGTCCTCTCATTATATTAACGCGTGAGAACATAAAAATTTTGCATCATTTTCAAAATTTTTTATATTTTTTGAAATTTCCATATTTTAGTAAAAGAAAAAGCGGCAAAGAGAGGTAAAACCTCCCAAAGCCGCTTTTTTAATTATTTTTTGGGTAAACCATCGTTGGAAAACATTTCGCTTTCCATGTAGTACTGGTGTCCTTCTTTTGTGTCACCGCTTTTTTCATATGCCTGTAAACGCTGTTCTGATAAATCAAATACTTTGTCAACATAAGAAGCACAGTCGTCCCATTCTTTCGTAACTTCTTCGCTGTGGGTGGTATTGAGATTATATGTTTCAAACAAAAAGTCGCTGACACATTCGGTAACTTTCTTTGCTCCACGAATATTTACATGATTTGCGTTGTAGAAGTCTTTCTTTCTGTCAATATTCATCTCATCTTTATAGTCTGAGAAATTTACATAATCATAACCATACGACGCTATCATTTCGTGGGCTTTGAGCGATGACTTTGTCTCAGTACGGTTGATGTCATCGGGGAAAGTTGCAAAAAGAACGTTTTGTGTTTTAGTTTCTTTGAGATAGTCCAAAAGTTCCTTTAAATAGTCAAGTCCTTGGTTAGTTATATCAACATTCTGGTCACGCTTGAAGTACTTGGTGGTGTAGTTTCCTACCGAACCTGTTGTTGTGAAATTTTTGAGCAAAGAGTAACCTCTTCTGCTCTGGTCTATTTCATCTTTCAAGACTTTACTTGCTGTGATAATTTGATTATATGTTGAATGATACTTTATAAACGGGAAATAGTAAGAATCACGCTCTTCTTCGGGAACGAGTTTTTCAATAGCTTCCAGTCGGTTTTTAGATAACATTGGAATATTATCAATGTACTTTCTTACATTTGCTTCAGCAGCAAGGTCTTTGTATGCAAAGCCACCGATATCATATACATAGAGTTGCGGCTTCTGTCTTTCGTTTACTTCTTTAGTTGCTGTAATATAAACAGAACCGGGCATAGCCGAAGTTGCAATTGTATAACTCGTATATCCGTGGAGCTTATATGCATAAGCCGGATAGTAGGATGTATAAATTTGACTCGGACCGACAATAACAGCATCTATGCTGTTTTCGGGTTCAAGGTAAAAACCGTATGTACCTAATACATCACGACCGTTGTTTATCTGCAAAAGTATTGTGAAAAAGCCGAAAATCAAAGATGCAAGGACCACAAATACGATAATTCTGATTACTTGTTTTTTATTCATTATTCAAACCTCCAATCAGAACTGCATATATACAAATTCGCTTGCTGATGTTCCCGGACCGTAGACGCCGAATATGATAACCGACATCAAACCGATGAGCAGTACTGCCCACTGGAACCATATACTCTGGTCTTCGAGAAAATCTCTGACTTGAATCTGCTTTTTCTCCTGATACAGAGAAAATACAAATACTACCAAAAGGCTGAACGCAAGTATATATCCATCAAAAGCGGTAAAGCCGATATTTTCAAAGCATTTGGGCTCTGTCCAATTGCCGAGGTGCAAATCGGTTACAGACCTTTTTATCATTACCAAAGCATCTTTGAATGAATCCGCTATATCGAAATAATATCCGATAAGAACTATGATAAATGTTCTTATCATTTGGATAATACGGAAGCTGAAACTCTTTGTTCTTATTTTCAGTTTAGCAGAAAGTGATGCAATCGGGGCTTGGAAAAGATTTGATATAAACAAAATCAAGCCGTTCCATAAACCGAAACCGACATACTTCCAGTTTGCACCGTGCCATATACCGATTAGCATAAATACGATAAAGGTCGCTATACTTCCGGGTAAGGCTTTGCCGATATTTCTGCCTAAACTTTTCTTAGTTTTCTGGCCGAGTTTCAAAAAGCCTTTGCTCATGGTGATTGGATAGAAAACATAGTTTTTCATCCATGCACCGAGAGAGATGTGCCATCTTCTCCAGTATTCTCCGATAGTTTTCGAAAAATAAGGTCTTTTGAAGTTTTCGGTAAGGTTGATACCGAGCATTTGTGCAACGCCTCGGGCTACATCGATACCGCCGGAGAAATCCATATAAAGTTGGATTGAATAAATCAAAACGGCAAGGAGGATAAATTCTCCGCCAAACTTGGATTTATCGTGCAAAATGGTGTTCATCGGTCCGACTAACCTGTCGGCAATAACCATTTTCTTAAACAAACCCCAGATAATAAGTTCAAAACCGTATTTGATATTTTTGTATTCAAGTTTATGTCCTTCATAGAGCTGAGGTGCAAGGTCATCATAAACAGATATAGGACCTTGGACAATCTGCGGAAAGAAGGATACAAACAGGAAGAACTTGAAGAAGTTTGTTTCTGCCGGTGTTTTCTCACGATAAACGTCTATGATATAACCCATTGTCTGGAAAGTGTAGAACGATATACCGAGAGGAAGCAATAATCCCAGTGTTGGAAAACTTACATTAAGTCCAATTGAATTCAGTAATGTTGCAAGTGAGCCTGAAAGGAAATTGTAGTATTTCAATACAAAGAGTATACCGAAATTGACTACAAGCACCAAAGCGATGATAAGCCTCTTTTTAGTTGTGGCTTTATCTTTGAATGCTTTTTTCTCCTCACGGGACCACTCTGCTTTTTTCGCTTTTACTTTTAACTTCGTTTTTCGCGATATAGAGTCTATCCAACCTGCACACAGATATGTAGACAAGGCTGTAAATACAATAAAAGCGATATACTTCAGCGAGCATAGTGAATAGAATACTACGCTTGCCAAAAGCAAAATTACCCATCTGATTTTTTTAGGCATTGCATAGTACAGTATTAATGTCAAAAGTACAAATGCAAAGAAAGTTATTGATGTGAATGTCATACGCTAAACCATAGTTTCCTTATTTATTCGGAGTGTTGAAAACATCCGTCTTTATAATATCTCTTGATATTCTGAGTCCGTTTTCTTCGTTATAAAGATAGACGGCAGGCATTTCTCTTGATAAAAACAGAGCAATACCCTCACAGGGTGAGTAAGCACCGCAACGGTCAAAAGATATTACGCTTGAAAAATCAAGTCCTTTTAATGATACTTTTCTGACTAAAACATCGGCAACGGTACAAAGGCTACCGCACAGATAATAGTCTTTCACTTCATCATTTGAAGGGTTAAGAACTTCAATTTTCGGTACCTGCATAGCCATAGTTTGGCCGTAGTATTTAAGATGATGTATACCGCCGTCACAAATAGCGAAGTTTGTTTCACCGTTTGACTTGATATCCATAATCTTTGAATAGAACTTGCCGACAGGAGAAGCAAAGAAACGCCCCATTTCGATATTAAGCGGATATTTCTCTGCAAAAGAGCTTATAATCGGTGCAACATCGGAAAGCAGTGCCATATCGGTTTGCTCGGGTTCTTCGCCGAAATAGTCGCAGGCAAGCCCGGGACCGTATTCAAGATGTTTTGTTTCAAAATCGTAAGTAGACTTCAGTTCTTCGATAAACTCGCCAAGAGAAGTAAGTTCATCTTCAATTACCTTTGCTTTCTTTTTCTGTGTTCCGCTGTAATAATGCAGACCGATAATATCAAGACCACAGTATTTTTCGCGGTTTTTGATAACGGAAATGATATCATCTTTACACATACCGAACTGATTTCCGCTTGTGAGCCTTAAAATAATCTTTACGACAGCATTATTCTTTACTGCACATTCGTTGATAATTTCAACATGGTAAAGACTTTCGGCTGTGAAGATGCCTACACCGTCAGAAAATGCTCTTTGTACTTCTTCGGGAGTTTTATTAACGCCTGAAAAGATAATTACGGATAAATCATCAATGGTTTTCTCACAAATGGTGAGTTCACCGGGTGAGCAAACTTCAAGATATTTTATCTCTTTCGGTGTAGATGCAGTCAAAAACGGATTTGCTTTTATAGAATAGCAAAGGTCGACTTTGTCTGTGAATGCCTTTTTTACTGCTTTGATACGCTGTGAAAAAATATCGGTATCAAAAACATAAGAAGGAGTTTTTATATCATTGACAGAATACATATCAATCCTCGTCTTCTAAACTTTCGATAAGTTTAATCATACCGTCAACTGAATTGAAGTTGTCGGGTACTAATTTTTCAACGCCGATTTTGACATCAAAAGCATCGTTGAATTCGCCAACGATAGCAACGATATCCATTGAATCGAGAACACCGCCGTCGATAAGTGATGTTTCGCTTTCAAAATCAACATCAGGTCTGATTTCCTCTAAGATTTCTAAAATTTCTTCTCTCATAATTAAGCCTCCAAAATATATTTTTTATTGATTTCCTGCATATCTATCTTACCGTTTGGAAGATGAGGTAATTCGGAAAGATTTTCAAATTTTCTCGGGACCATAAAGCCCGGCAAAGTTGCACGAAGGTGCTTTGCGATATCTTTTGCGGTGGCATCTCCGCTGTAGAACAAACATATTTGTTCTTTTGGTTTATTGTACAAAACTGCACATTCTTCAACGGATTCTATCGCCTTGACCGCTTCTTCAATCTCGCCCAGTTCTACTCTGTGGCCGAGGTGCTTTATCTGTCTGTCTTTTCTTCCGTGGAATTCAAGAAGTCCGTCTTCACGAATTCTGCCTAAATCACCTGTTTTATAAACGATTTCTTTTTCATCGGAGAAAGGATATTGAATATATGAACGGGCGGTAAGTTCGGGTGAATTGTAATATCCCATTGTAACACCGTTACCGCGAACACAGATTTCGCCTATCTCACCTTTTTCTGTTTCGGTGTTGTCGTCATTTAACAGGAAAATTTCGTAATTTTCATACGGCTGACCTATAGGGAGTACATCTGTATCTTCTACTTTGTTTTCTACTACATAATAGGTACAGGATGCTGTTGCTTCTGTCGGTCCGTACTGATTTACAAACAATGTTTCGGGCAACTGTTCCTGCCAAATTTTTAAGCAAGAGCAAGGCATAACAGATCCGGAGAAACATATTTTCTTAAGGTACATTGGTTTTGTGTGTTCAAAAGCACCGAGTTTTGTCGGCAAAGTAAGTGCCGATACGCTCCAACCTACTGCGGTAATTTTTCTTTCGTTGAGTACATCAAACAGTGCTGCGGGTGTTGAGAAATACTGTTTCGGGATAATAAAGGTGGAAGCACCGTGTTTAAGCGGTAGATAAATATCTCTTATTGCGGCAATATAGTCAAGCGGTGACTGATTTCCGAAAACATCGTTTTCATCAATCTTCATAACCTTTGAATAAGCATTGATATAGGTCATTACAGAGATATGTGCTGTCTGTACGCCTTTCGGTGTTCCGGATGAACCTGATGTAAAAATGATATACAACGGGTCTTTGTTTGTAGATTGTTCTCTTACATCAGCCAAAGCTTTTTCGTCGATATCGGTATTCATCAAGTCTTCAGCTATAAGTATTTCGCCGTCAAATTCAAGCGACTTTGCAAATTCAAAATTATCTTTATCACAAAGAATCAAAGAAGGTTTTGTGTTTTCGATAATCTTGTTAAGACGATAAATCGGCGCAGTAACATCAAGCGGTGCATAAAAACAGCCTGCATATACAACAGAAAGGAAAACTGCGGGAGTAAGCACCTTTCTTCCCGAAATAACGATAACGGGTTTTCTGACATTGGTATGCTTTACAAGTTCAGATGCTATGTGCTTTGCCGTGCTTTCAACTTCGGAGAAAGTTATACTGTTTTCGACATCTTCAAAAGCGATTTTATCGGGAAATTTCTTTGAAGTTTCTTCAAGCCATTCTAAAATATTTTTGTTCATATAGTACCTCGATTGCATACTTGCATATTTTAACTTATATACTATACCACAATATACTACAAAAATCAATATTTTCCTGTAAAATACTTTACTTTTTCAAAATACATATATATAATACAAATTAAGGGAACGGAGGAAACAAAAATGAGAAATAAATCCTGCAAATTTGTCGCTGTACTGCTTGCAATCACCGTGTTTTTGGTATGTTCTGTTACAAGCGTTTTTGCTTTTGACGGAGATTTTGCCGGCACTGTCATACCCGACGATATAAAAAAGATGATGGAGTCAAGCGAAGAAACCACTCCTACAGAAACTCAAACGCAATCAGAGCCGGATGAACCGGTTCTCGGAAAAATGACAGAAGTTAAAAAAGATTCGCAAAATCCGACTTCAATGCATATTTTCTGGGCTGCTGTAAATAATGCAGACGGATATAATGTTTATCTTCGTAATGTAACAAAACAGGAAACTTTCTCGCTATATAAATCCGTTACCGCAAAAGAATGTAATATCACTGGACTGGGTTCAGCATACAGTTTTGAAGTAAGAGTTCGCCCCTATCGAGTAAGAAAAGACCAGTCTATTGACGAAGGCAACGAAAACACTTTGCAAACTGCGACAAACCCCACAAAAATCAAAAATGATCCTGACCTTCAGCGCTCATCTACATTGATTGAATTTGACTGGGATAAAGTTGACCGTGCATCAGGTTATCAAATATATAGGATGTACTACAAAACAAGAGAATATACACTATACAAAACCGTTAAGGGTGCAAATACTACTTCACTTACAGACACAAATGTTGAGCAAGGCAGAGGATATTTTTACAAGGTTCGTGCCTACTATACCGACTGGGGTAGAATGTACTACGGTGACTTTTCCCCTGCTCTTCAAACAACAGCGGGACTTTGTAACCCGGGTGTAAGGAAAATCACTTCTCAACTTTGGCGTTGCAGTCTTGTATGGAACGAAAACGAATATGCAGAAGGCTATGACCTTTATTGCTCATCTACTTCTTCATCAAGCGGTTTTAAATACATCGGTACAACAAGCAAAACATTCTGGAATACAGTTCGTATGGCAAGCGGAAAAAGATATTATTTCAGGATTGTGCCTTATAAATATGTCGGTGATGTTCGAGTTACAGGCACTTGGGCTACTGCAAACATCGTTAACACCTACGAGGCATATGGTGATGACTGCGGAACAACTTACATAGAAATTTCCATTGAACAGCAAATGATGTGGTACTATGTAAACGGTGACTTGTATGTGGAAACTCCTGTTGTTACCGGAAACTATAACAGTATGGATACTCCGAAAGGTCATTTCTACATTGATTACAAGCAGTCCCCTGCTATACTGATGGGTGGCTCTTATGTTGAATATTGGATGCATTTCTACAACGGATGCGGACTTCACGACTCGTCGTGGCGAAGTAGCTACGGAGGAACAATCTACAAAGGAAACGGCTCTCACGGATGTGTAAATACTCCGTACAGTGCGGTAGAAAAGATATATTACAAAGCGCCGACGGGCGAAGACGTTATAGTGTACTAAAAAAATACAGCCATCAAGGGATTAACCTTTGATGGCTTTTGTTTTATGTCGTTTTATTATGTTTATTGCAGATATAGTTATAAAGCAAAATACCCAGTCCGCTGACGATAAGTGCGCCGACAAAAACTATAATTGCAAGAAAGTAATTTTGTCCTTGCAGCAAGTCACCGCCGATAGTTGACGAAATTACTGACGGTATTCGCCCCAAAGTGCAGATAATCAGCCACGATGTAAAACTGATGTCGGTAAGCCCCGCAACATATGAAAGCAGGTCTTTCGGTGTGCCGGGTATCATAAAGATAATCAGGAAAAGCAAATCTCTTTTCTTTGAGTCTTTCAGAAACTTCAAATTGTTGAGTTTTTCTAACGGAAAGAATACTTCAACAAGTTTTACACCGAATTTTTTGACAAGATAAAAGACAATCATACTGCCGATTGTTGACGCGACAATACAGATAACCGTCCCCCATACCGCGCCGAAGGCGTAGCCTGCTACTATCTCAAAAGGCTCGCCGGGAATAAGAGCAAAGATAACCTGCAAAATTACCATACCGCCGAAAGCAAGGTACGATAACGCACCGAGTGACTCTACCCACGCGCGGAATTTGTCGGGTTCTTTGACAAATTTTATCATCGGAACACCGATAAAATAGCCCAGTATAACCATAACGGATATCGCAACAACAATAGAGATTATGCCTATTATTTTTTTGTTTTTGTCAGTTAGTTCTTTTTTCTTCAAAACAACCTCAAAAATTATTTAGTACCGCGACGCTCTTTGTCGATATATTTTGCGTAAGTCATTGTGGTATAAACGCAGGAAAGAATGATTTTTACTACATCTGCGCCATAGAAAAGAACACCGTTTCCGAGAATGATATTATACAAAAGAGAAGCAATAGAAAGAATAATTATCCCGGAGCAAGTCAAAAGAGAATTTTTCTTTCCGAAGTTCTCGCTGAAAATCAAAACGAGGATAAATACTAAAGACAACGCTGACAAAACTGTGAGCACAAAGTCACCGGAATTCACACTTAAGGAAGCAAGTGAGAAAATCTGTGCTATCGCAAACAATAAGCCAAAAACAAAATAAAACTTTGCAACCTTTTTGCCGTAGCCCATAAATATGTAAACAATCGCATCAATAAGCGCAATCATCTTAAATATAGCAGCGACTATTGTTGCAAAATTCGCTTCGGCATTTATGATACTCATAACACAGAGGAATAACCCCGCAACAATGAACACAAGATTTACGATAAGAATGGCATTTAGTGCCGGTAATTTCGATTTGAACATAAAAATTCTCCTTTTTCATTGCGTTTATTTTACCAGTTCAAAAACCTATTACAATATAACACAATAAAATAGATTTGTAAACATAAAAAACACCGTCCGGTCGACTTCGCTCAGACGGTGTTTTAATGTTAGATATAGATAATCAATCTGATGTATAAGGCAACAAAGCAAGGTGACGAGCACGCTTGATAGCTACTGTCAACTTACGCTGATGTGCTGCACAGGTACCTGTTACTCTGCGGGGCAAAATCTTTGCACGCTCTGACATATAGCGGCGAAGTCTTGCGATATCCTTATAATCAATGTTTTCAACCTTATCTACGCAAAATCCGCAGACTTTTCTGCGTTTTCTGTTATTCATAGGTCTATCAGCCATAATAATAATTCCTTTCAATAGGTATTACGGATTAGAACGGTAAATCATCATCAAGAGGCATTTCCTGAAAATCATCGGGAGCACCTGCTGAATATGTCGGTGCAGGCTCAGTCGGCTGTGAATAATCGTTTCTTTCATAAGAAGAATAGGACGAAGAATCTCTACGCTCACCTGTGAATGAAACATTATCAACTACAACTTCGATAGCGGTACGGTTTGTACCGTCTTTTGCCTGATACTGTCTTGACTGTAACTGTCCGTCTACTGCAATAAGAGAGCCTTTTCTGAAATTACGGCAAACAAACTCGGCAGTTCCACGCCATGCAACTATATCAAAAAAGTCAGCCTGACGCTCTCCGCCCTGTTTTACATAACTGCGGTCAACCGCAATTCGAAAAGATGTTACTGCTATTCCGTTATTTGTTGTTTTAAGTTCGGGGTCGGCTACGAGCCTGCCCATTAAAATTACTCTGTTAATCATAGTGCTGTCCTTTCGTTCGTGACTCTATGAGTCAAAAATACTTATTCGTTATAAATTATTCTGCGTCTTCTTGTACGGGTTCTTCTGCAACAGGAGCTTCTGCAGTTTCTTCAACTGCTTCTTCAACTGCTTCAACTACTGCTTCCTCTGCCGGCTCTTCTTCCTTAACTTCGGATTTCTTAGCGCGAGCGGGCTTTTTGGGAGCTACGACAACTTCCTCGTCGTCAGCTTTTCTGACGATAAGTGAACGCATAATGCCGTCGGTAATCTTGTAAACACGGTCAAGTTCCTTAGGGAAATCAGCCTCAGACTCAAAGTTCATAAGAACATAGTAGCCTTCTGATTCTTTGTTGATAAGGTAAGCGAGCTTGCGTTTGCCCCACTCATCAACACCCTGCAATGTGGCGTTTTTCTCAATTAAAGCCTTGAACTTTTCGATAAGAGCCTGAATGCCCTCTTCGCCCTGTTTCATTGAGATAACCATTACTGTTTCGTAGTTAGCCTTTAATGCCATATTGTACACCTCCTTGTGGACTTTGGCACCGCTTTCTCTACGGTGCAAGGATATAAAAATCTTTGATACAGGCAAATTTTCACCCATAACAGAGATATTATATACACATTGGCTTTTTTTGTCAAGTATTTTTGCGTACAGACTTTCTCACATTTATTTCCTATATTTATATATACATATCGTAATTGACATTTTGCACAAAACTTTCTTAAGATATGCAATTAAATTTGACGCTTTAAATCTTTAACGCTTGTTGACTTTAAAGCGTTAAAGTGTTATACTGTCAACTGTGAGAAATAATAATATGTTTTTATGGGTGCCTACAAGCAATTCAAAAGTCTTTTTGCATTTTCGCTGAATATCATTCTTTTTTCTTTTTCGGAAATATTAAGCGAATTTACCTTTTCGATATATTCCTTTTGGTCATTCCAAGGAGAATCGGTAGCAAAAAGAATTTTATCCGCACCGTGGCGATTGATTATATCTACTATCTTTTCTTCGCTTAATGTCATAAAAGAGTTGCTGATATCAAGATAGCAGTTCTTACCGATAAGATATTTATATAAATCTTCGATATTTTCCATTTCGCCAAGGTGAGCGAAAACGATAAACGGTTCTTTGATGTTCGTTCTGCTCTCTACTTTGGATAGCATATTAAAAGCACGCTTTGCGGGACAATGAACGATATCGTAGGCAGGGTCTTTTCCCGAATGCGTTACAACGAGCATAGAAAGTTCGGCACATTTCACAATAACTTTAATATACTTTTCATCGTCGATAAATGTTTCCTGATAATCGGGATGAATTTTTATTCCTCTTATCCCCTGCGATTTCAGATATTCAAGTTTAGCGTCAATATCTTCTTCATCGGGATGAATTGCACCGAATGAAATTATATTTTCGTTTTCTTTGTTCATCATAATTGCAGAGTTGTTTATCGTATCAAACTGACCTACTCTCGTCTGGACGGGCAAAACGATACTCAAATCCACATCGGATTTTTGCATACTTTCTTTTAATCCGTTCAAAGTACCGTCGGTATAGTAAGCATATCCCGAATTTTTTGACAAGGCTTCAACCGTTTTCTTTGCAATCTTATCGGGATACACATGGGTGTGAAAATCAATTATCATATTTTTCATCCTTTCTTTTTCAATTTTACATTAATTTGCATTCATTATTTTTCTAATATTGAATTATATTCATAAAGGAGAGTTATACAATGGATATGTTAATTAAAATCATCTTTCTGATTGCTTTCTTCGCTGTTATGATAGGCGTGGGAATCTACTGCAGAAAACAAGCCACCGATGTAAACGGCTTTGTACTCGGCAGCAGAAATGTCGGCCCGTGGCTGACTGCTTTTGCTTTCGGTACTTCGTACTTTTCGGCTGTTATCTTTGTCGGCTACGCCGGACAGTTCGGCTGGAAATACGGTATGGCGGCTACTTGGATAGGCATAGGAAATGCTCTTATCGGCTCACTTCTTGCCTGGAAACTTCTCGGCAGAAGAACAAGAGTTATGACACAGCATCTTTCTTCTGCTACTATGCCCGACTTTTTCGGAAAGAGATTTGACTCAAATGCTTTGAAGATTGCCGCTGCGGTTATTATCTTCGTTTTCCTTATTCCCTACACCGCTTCGCTTTACAACGGTCTTTCAAGACTTTTTGAGATGGCATTTCATATTGACTACACATACTGCGTTATCGGTATGGCAGTACTCACAGGAATCTATGTTGTTGTCGGCGGATATATGGCCACTGCTATCAACGACTTTATTCAAGGTATCATTATGCTTTTCGGTATCGTTGCTGTTATCGTTGCAATTATGCTTTCAAAAGGCGGTATCAGCGAGGCTGTTGCAGAGCTTTCTCACCAATCTGTACAAACTGCGGCAGGCACAACATTCAACGGTGCTTTCACTTCTTTCTTCGGTCCTGACTTCTTCGGACTTTTCGGTGTTGTAATTCTTACATCACTCGGAACTTGGGGACTTCCTCAGATGGTACAGAAATTCTATGCCATCAAAAGTGAAAAATCCATCAGCACAGGTACTATCGTTTCCACTGCATTTGCTGTAATCGTTGCCGGCGGTTGTTACTTCCTCGGTGGATTCGGCAGAATCTTTACAACACAGGAAGCAGTTGACAAAAACGGTTTCGACTCTATTATACCCTCTATGCTCGAAAACCTTTCCCCTGTACTGATTGGTATTGTTGTTATACTCGTTTTGTCTGCAAGTATGAGTACACTTTCGAGCCTTGTTCTCACATCGGGCGCTACACTTACTCTTGACTTTATCAATCCTATTTTCAAAGGTAAGAGTGAAGCTGGCACAATGACGGAAAAATCAAAGATGAGATGTATGAGAATACTCATTGTTTTCTTTATTGCTGTTTCTGCTTTGCTTGCTATTATTCAGGCAAAATCATCTGTTACCTTCATTGCACAACTTATGGGTATCTCCTGGGGTGCTTTGGCAGGTGCCTTCCTTGCTCCGTTCCTCTATGGCTTGTATATGAAGAAAACTTCAAAAGCAGCCGTTTGGGTAAGTTTTATTTTGGGCGCAGGAATTATGATTGCCGATATGGCTTGCAACTTTACAGGAAATGTTTTCATCAGCCCGTACTTTACATCTCCGATAAATGCTGGCGTACTTGCAATGTTAGCAAATCTTGTATTAGTTCCAATTATTAGTTTAGTATTTCCTAACAAAAATCAAGAATCAGTTAATAACATATTTAGTTGCTTCGATAGAAAAGTTACTGTTAGTTCTAAACATGCTATAGGAGATGAAGAAACAAGCAATAATTAATTAATAATTTTTCAGGGGGTTAATATGAAAAAATTAGGTTTAATTTCAATATGTACAATAACGGGACTTTATTTATTGCTTGCCGTAATATTAGTTTTAATATTTAGTATATTCGAGATTCCTGTAGCCTTCGGATTGTTGATTTCATTAGTGTTGATTGTAATACAATTTTTAATTGGTCCTTTTATAACAGATATTACAATGAAACTTTTTTATAAAGTAGACTTTAATTATGAAACACCAGATTATTTAAGAACATTTATTGAAGATACTTGTAAAGAACATAATATGAAATATCCAAAACTCGGCTTTATTAATGATGGTGCACCAAATGCTTTTACATATGGCAGAGTGAAAAATGATGCAAGAATCATCTTATCAAAAGGTATCTTTGATCTGTTAGATGAAGAAGAAATTAAAGCCGTCGTAGCTCACGAAATTGGTCACGCTACTCATTATGATATGTTACTTATGACTGTCGTTCAAATGATTCCACTAATCTTTTTAGGTGCTGCTAATGCACTAATAAGATCTTCATCAAATCCTAAAAAGACAACATCTAACAGTAGCAGTAAAAGCGATAGTGAAGGAATCATCGTCCTTATCGGTTTAATTTGTATGTTGATATATATTATTTCTGAATATATAGTTTTATGGTTATCAAGATCCAGAGAATACTACGCAGATGAATTTTCAGCAAGAACTACAAAAAAACCTGCTGCGCTAAGTTCAGCTTTAGTAAAAATAGGTTTTGGACTTACAACTGCTAAAGTTGATAAAAATAAAAAACATTTTGTTGGTGATAATACTACTTTAGGTATATCAGATAAAAGTTCGAGCCAAGCAATCACTGCATCAGCATGTTCTTTTAATGGCGAAGCAAATAAAGTTTCAATCAAAAAGGCTATGCGTTGGGATTTATTTAACACTTGGGCAAAATGGTATGAATTGAACGCAACACACCCACTTGTATCAAAAAGAATATTAGAACTTGCAAAATATTCGAAAGAATTCAACCAAGAACCATATATTGATTTCACAGAAAAGAAAGAAAAAAGTTATGTGCCTCAATTTGCACTTGAAGTTTTTTTATGTATTATTCCTACTATATTATTTATTGCAGCAATTGTATTATTCTTCGTTGTAATAGCAGTAAATCCAAACACCCCATTATATATTATTCCATCTGCTTTAGCAGTACTTGGCATGTTAGTATCGTTTATTAAATTCTTCTATAGACATCCTAAAAACTTCAGCGACGAAACAGTTGAAAGCTTAATGGAAAGAATAGAAGTATCAGATATGAAAGCAATCCCTTGTAAACTTAAAGGTGAATTAATCGGGCGCGGAGATCCAGGTTGTATCTTCAATGAAGACTTTGTAATCCTAGATGATACAGGACTTGTATTACTAAACTACAAACAACCATTAAAATTCTGGGATAAATTATTTGCTTTATTTGGAACTAAAAAACACATTGGAAATGAAGTTGAAATTACAGGTTGGTTTAGGCGTAATCCAGTACCTTATATTGATATGTTAGAGTTTAAGTCAAGTGGTAAAACAAAGAAATTATATTCCTATATAACCGGCTTAATTGTTAGATGTATTTTCGGAGTAATCTTCTTAGTACTTTTAATATTAGCAGCTATGGCTTTACTGTAAGCTAAGAAATAACTTAGGTTTATATTATCTTAATTATTTTTTGAATAAAATTAGAGTGAGGTAAAAACATTATGATGTTTCAAAAAGATATAGAAACAATGCCGAGAAAAGAAATTGAGGCATTGCAGCTTCAAAGATTAAAATGGGTTGTAAACTACTGCTACAACAATGTTGCACTCTACAACAAAAGATTGACAGAATGCGGCGTTCTTGACGGCAGTAAAATCAAAGAGTTATCAGACATTAAATACATTCCTTTTACAACAAAGGACGATTTCAGAGATAATTACCCGTTTGGACTTATGGCGTGTGATATGAAAGATATCATCAGAATCCACGCTTCATCAGGTACTACAGGAAAGCCCACAGTCGGCGTATATACCAAAGAAGACATTGACGGTTGGTCTGACCTTGTAGCAAGAGTTGCAGTTGCAGGCGGTGTAACAGAAAACGACATTATCCAAATCAGTTTCGGATACGGACTTTTCACCGGTGCTTTGGGACTCCACTACGGCATGGAAAAAATCGGTGCTACGGTAATTCCTGCATCTTCAGGTAATACCGATAAGCAACTTATGATGATGCGCGACTACGGTGTTACAGGACTTGTATCTACTCCGTCATATGCTGTATATCTTTCAGAGGCAGTTAAAGAAGCTGGCTATCCCCTTTCAGACTACAAACTCAAGCTCGGTATTCTCGGCAGCGAGCCTTGTACTGTTGCTATGCGTACTCAAATTGAAGAAAACTTTAACATCAGAGTATCAGACAACTACGGTATGACAGAACTCGGCGGCCCCGGTGTCAGCGGTGACTGCGAAGCAAGAGACGGTATGCACTTTGCAGAAGACCAGTTCTTCCCCGAAATCATCGACAAAGAAACAGGTGAAAGACTCGGTGAAGGCGAAGTCGGTGAACTTGTCGTTACTACGCTTACAAGAAAAGGTATGCCGGTACTGCGCTACAGAACAAAGGATATTACTAAACTCAACTATCAGCCTTGTTCATGCGGAAGAACTCACGTAAGAATGGCTAAAACTATGGGAAGAACTGATGATATGCTCATCATCAAAGGCGTTAATGTCTTCCCCACACAGATTGAAAATATACTTATAGGTATTGACGGTATCGCACCGCACTACCAGCTTATCATAACAAGAAACAACTACAAAGATTCTCTTGAAATCAAGGTTGAACTCGTAAACGAAAAGTTGCTTGAAAACTACAAGAACCTTGCCGATTTACAAAAGAAAATCGAAGCTAAGATGCAATCTATTCTCGGTCTTCGTACAAAAGTAACTTTGGTTGCTCCGAAGTCCCTTGAAAGATTCCAGGGAAAAGCAAAAAGAATTGTTGATTTAAGAAACGCTTAAGAGGTAAGATATGAAAAAACTTTTAATTGGTAATGCGGCTATCGCAAGAGGCTTATACGAGGGCGGTTGCTCACTTATTTCAAGTTACCCGGGTACACCGAGTACTGAAATTACTGAAGAATTTGCTAAATTTTCTGATACATACTGCGAATGGGCACCGAATGAAAAGGTCGCTATGGAAACCGCTTTCGGCGCTGCTTTACAGGGCAAAAGAAGTGCCTGCTGTATGAAACATGTCGGACTTAATGTAGCGGCTGACCCGCTGTTTACTATGTCATACACAGGCGTTAATGCAGGACTTGTTATCTGTGTTGCAGATGACCCGGGTATGCACTCATCACAAAATGAACAGGATTCAAGGCACTATGCCATTGCATCAAAAATCCCTATGCTTGAGCCTTCGGATTCAGAAGAATGCCTTGAATTTGCAAAACTTGCTTTTGAGATTTCTGAAAACTTTGACACTCCTGTTTTCATCAAAACATGCACAAGAGTTGCACACTCACAGAGTATTGTTGAAATTGGTGAACGAACCGAAGTTACAAAAGAATATGCTAAAAACGGCGCAAAATATATTATGATGCCCGGTAATGCTATCAAGAGACATCCTTTTGTTGAAGAACGTACAAAGGCACTCACAGAATATGCAGATACATCGGGTATCAACAGAATAGAAAAAGCCGATAACGCTGAATTCGGTATTATCACATCAAGTACTTCTTACCAATATGTTAAAGAAGTTTTCGGTGACTCTGTTTCTGTACTCAAACTCGGTATGGTAAATCCGCTGCCGATAAACCTTATCAAAGATTTTGCAAAACTTGTCAACAAAATTTATGTTGTTGAAGAATTAGACCCGATAATAGAAAACCACTGCAAGTCTATCGGCGTTGATGTTATCGGAAGAGAAGTTTTCTCGATTTTGGGAGAATTCTCACAAAAATCAATTGCAAAAGCATTTAATATTCAAGATAAATATTCGGTTGACCTAGATACACAAATTCCCGTAAGACCTCCGATGATGTGTGCGGGATGCCCTCACAGAGGAATGTACTATGTGCTTGCTAGAAACAAAGTTACCGTTTTGGGCGATATCGGATGCTACACTTTGGGTGCACAGCCTCCCCTTTGCGCTTTGGATTCTACACTTTGTATGGGTGCTTCGGTTTCAAGTATTCACGGATTTAACAAAGCAGGCGGTACTGAAACCGAACAAAAAACAGTTTGTGTTATCGGTGATTCTACCTTCATGCACTCCGGTGTTACTGGACTTATCAACATTGCTTACAATATGTCTAACAGTACCGTTATTATCCTTGATAACTCAATTACAGGTATGACAGGACATCAGCAAAATCCGACTACAGGTTACTCAATAAAAGGTGACCCCGCAGGCAAAATCAATCTTGAAGACCTGTGTCATTCTGTCGGAATAAATTCTGTTCGAGTTGTTGACCCGTATAACCTTGACGAATGTGAAAAGGTACTCAAAGAGGAACTCAACAAGAATGAGCCTTCTGTTATCATTTCAAGAAGGCCTTGTGTACTCTTAAAATATGTTAAGCCGAAAACACCGCTTAAAGTCAACACAGATAAATGCAAGGGCTGTAAAAAATGTATGAAATTCGGCTGCCCCGCAATTTCATTCAAAGACGGTCACGCAAAAGTAGACACTACGCTTTGTATCGGCTGTGAAGTTTGCAAGCAACTTTGTGCATTCGATGCTTTTGAAAGTGAGGTAAAATGATGGATACAAAAAACATTATGATTGTCGGCGTAGGCGGACAAGGCTCACTTTTAGCCAGCAAATTACTCGGTAAACTTCTTGTTGACGAAGGCTATGATGTAAAAGTTTCGGAAGTACACGGAATGAGCCAAAGAGGCGGTTCTGTTGTTACCTATGTTCGTTTTGGTGACAAGGTTTATTCACCGGTTATAGAAGACGGCGAGGCAGATTTTATCGTATCTTTTGAAAAAATCGAAGCAGCAAGATATGTAAAACAGCTTTCAAAAGACGGTACTGTTATCGTAAACACTCAGGAAATCGACCCGATGCCCGTTATTATCGGTGCGGCAGAATATCCTAAAGATGTACTCACAGAAATGAAAGATAAGGGCGTTAATGTTGATGCAATTGATGCTTTGTCACTTGCTACACAAGCAGGCTCAGCAAAAGCAAGTAATATCGTACTTATGGGAAGACTTGCTAAATATTTTGACATTCCTTATGAAAAGTGGATAAATGCCATTGAAAATTCTGTAAAGCCTCAATTTATTGAGATGAATAAAAAGGCGTTTGAATTAGGATACTACTGTTAAGGACTGATGCACATGAATTATTATCAAAAAGAAATAGAGACAATGCCTGTTGAAGATATAAAATCTTTGCAGGCTGAAAAACTCAAAAAACAAGTTAAAAGGGTTTACGAGAATGTAGAATACTATCGTAACCTTATGGATGAAAAAGGAGTTAAGCCCGAGGACATCAAAAGTCTTGATGACCTTTCAAAACTCCCGCTCATATCAAAAGCCGATTTAAGAGAAGCGTACCCCTACGGTATGCTTGCAACCGACCTTAAAAACTGTGTGCGTATACAAAGCACATCCGGTACAACGGGCAAAAGAGTTGTTGCTTTCTATACTCAGCACGACATTGACCTTTGGGAAGACTGCGTAGCAAGAGCAATTGTTGCTATGGGCGGTACAAAAGACGATGTGTGCCAGGTTTGCTACGGCTACGGGCTCTTTACAGGCGGTGCAGGTATTCACGGCGGTTCACACAAAGTCGGCTGTCTTACACTCCCCATGTCGAGCGGTAACACAGACAGACAAATTCAATTTATGATGGACCTAAACGCTACAATAATCTGTTGTACTCCTTCATACGCCTCATATATCGGTGAATGTCTTAAGGAAAAAGGCTATAAACCCGAAGACAACAAACTTAGAATCGGTATCTTCGGTGCTGAGCCCTGGACAGAAGAAATGCGACACGATATTGAACAATCGCTCGGTATCAAAGCATACGACATCTACGGACTTACCGAAACAAGCGGTCCCGGTGTTGCTTTTGAATGTTGTGAACAAAACGGTATGCACATCAACGAAGACCACTTCCTCGCAGAAATTATCGACCCGGATACAGGCGAGACTCTCAAAGAGGGCGAAAAAGGTGAACTTGTATTTACCTCTCTTGATAAAGAGGCCTTTCCCCTTATTCGTTATCGTACTCGTGATATCTGTGTTCTTTCCCGTGAAAAGTGTTCGTGCGGAAGAACATTTATAAAGATGACAAAGCCGATGGGCAGAACCGACGATATGATGATTATTCGCGGAGTTAATGTATTCCCGAGTCAGATTGAAACGGTACTTCTTAACTGCGGATATGCTCCGAATTACCAAATCATCGTTGACAGAGTTAACAACACCGACACACTCGATATCTATATCGAAATGAACCCCGAAAACTTCTCGGATACGGTCAAAGAGATTTCTCGCCGCGAAAAGAAACTGCAAGTCGAAATTCGCACCATGCTCGGTATTGGCCCTACTGTTCACCTTGTTGCTCCGAAAACTATCGAACGCAGTGAAGGTAAAGCAAAGAGGGTTATTGATAAAAGACGCAAATACGGTATTACAACATAAACGGAGGAAATATTATGGCTATCAGACAATTATCAATTTTTGTTGAAAACAAAGAAGGTACACTTCGCACTATTACAGATACTCTTGCAACTGCTAATGTTGACATTCGCGCAATGAGTATTGCAGATACTCAGGATTTCGGCATACTCAGGCTCATTGTTTCTGACAGTGAAAAAGCAAAAGAAGCGTTAGAAGATATCGGTGCATTTACTTCTATCACCAATGTTGTGGGTGTTGCTGTTACTGATGAAGCAGGTTCACTCGCAAAGGTTGTCGGTATTCTCACAGATAACCACATCAACATTGAATATATGTACACTTTCATTACTGTTTCAAAACAGTATGCCTATGTTGTTCTTCGTGTAGAAGATAATGAACTTGCTGAGAAAATCCTCACCGAAAATTCCATTAAATTATTTACTGAAGCTGATATATTCAGACAATAAGGGGGATATTATGAAAAAACTACTACCCCTGCTGATTTGCGCTATGCTTCTTCTTTGCTCTTGTGCAAAGTTGAGTCCTACGCTCAATGTCAGCCTTTTGGACGGAGATACAACAAAAAGCACAAAACAACTTGTCAAGGCTGTTGATGATGAAAAATACCCCGTAAAGGTCAGAATTACATACGAGGAAAACAGCGTCAAAAGAGTATGTGAAAGTACAGACTACACTGTTATTATGTCCGTCTACGATGCTCTTTCGAAAGTCGAAATCAACAAGCAGACCGACGACAGTATGAAAGACAGCAAGCAGACTATCAACTTCATCTTAAAAGATGACAGCGAATGTAAATTCAAATTTGAGGGCGAAAAACTTTTTAAAGTCGGTAATATTCACTATACGATTTCCGACTATGAAGACTTGTTCGACTTTATTCACACATTGGAATTCACAGTAAAAGAATAAAACTAAACCTCGGCTGAGTTGTTCTCAACCGAGGTTGTTTTTATAGTAATGTTTCTATGTACCTGTCGATATCAAATATATCGAGCGTACTGTCTTTTTTCAGGTACAAAGGATGATGAGGATGACCTTTCTTTGATATCTTCCCTACGCTGTACCAATTTGAATTAAAGCGTTTTGAAATTTCCGATAAGCTCAAAACACATTCTTTCAGATAATCTCGCTTTTCAATTATATTTCCCCACGCCGCCCATATAGAAGGCGGTGTGGATTGTTTTTTCAAAACATATTCGAATGCTTTCATATTCTCTTTATGAAGAAAGATGTTAAACTCTTTTTCCATATCGTCGGGATTTGTAGCACGCTGGGCGTAGACGTTGAACATAATAAAACTGTCAAAGCCGTTATAAAGTGCAATTCTTTCTACGGATTTCAGAGTATTGTCGAGATTATCCGGCTCGGCGGTAGAGGGATTTATGCCGATACAGATAAGCGGATTTTTGCCCTTTGTTCCTAAAATATATCTGTATTCGCAGTAATAATCGGGAACATAGAGCCACTTTTCACAGTCATAATTGATGTTTGTCTGTTTTAAAGCGTCGTCAAAAGTCAACACATCAATTTCTTTTGTTATAGTAGTCGGGATATGCAAAGTATCACCTCAAAAACGAAGCGGTCAGAAATCTGACCGCCTGATTATGATTATTTTTTCAAAGGATATGAGCTAATCGGTACTCGTTGTCCGCAACGCGTTCCTGTATCGTATTTTGCAAGATAACGCTGAATAATTGTTGCATCTACGATTTCGACATGTTCATTCTCGTCTACATCGCCGCCACGCATTTGGTCTGCGTCAAATTCAATGATGTTAGCGAGTTTCTTTTGGATAAATGTTGCGTCGTAGATGGCAACATCATCGCCGCCGGGATAAACAACACCGACAATGTATGTATCTTCCAAAGGTTCGGTAGATGTTTCTGTAGGTGTTGTTACTGTTTCGGTAGGAATGGGTTCGGTATATGTCGGTTGTGGCTCAGTAGTAGGTACTACAATCTCCCAAGTTCCGACTTCATAGTGACCGCTTGCGTCTGTTGTTTCCAAAGGATAAACTCCGATAGAACCCGTAAACGGAATATCTACAGTCTGTGAGCTTCCGTTATTGATAATGAAATATGTATATCCTTCGGGAATAGTAGCGATGTACTGAACTTCGCCGTATTCGTTAACCTGGTAATAATCCATTGCTTCGCCGGGCCACTCTGCCTTTGCTCCGTCGTCATTCCAGCAGTAGTAATTGATAGTGCCTTCCCATCTGCGAGAGTTAGAGAAGATTATTGTTCCTTCATCTAGCGGAGGAGTGACTCCTGTTGTGTCAGTCGGAACATCTCCGCCGTCAAAATAAATTGCAGCGATGCCAGTAGAACCGACAGAACCTTTAATATAACCATTACTTACGGTAAATGTATTTCCCGAAATTGCGTCTTTGTATGAACCTGTTTTAAGGTTGTGGTTTTTAAGGCTTACAGTTGCAGAAGTACCTTTGAGGTTTACTATCATACAACCTGCATCTCCACGCTCGATCCAAGCACGGTTGCCGTCGTTGTTACAATATTCGCCGTCACCTACAAAGTAGTTGCTAAACTGGTTGATTGCTTTTGTAGTACTGTTTGACCAGGAAGCGTCTTTTGCTTCACCGAGCAAGGTTGTATAACAAGCGTTTGTATTTGTTGCATCACTCGGACGAGCAAGATATACGCCTGTGATATCGGCACGACCTGCTGACAACGCCCAAATCTTGTTACGCTGGTCAACTGTGTAACCGGTAGTAGAGCCGTCTGTGTATGTATCGTGAGATTCGTCCCAAAGGATACAGTTTTCTTTTGTGAAGTTATCACTCGGATAGAAAGGAACGGGGTTTCCGCCTTTACCTCTTACAGCATCGGAAATTGACCAAATACCGCTTGAGTCGGTAACATCCATAAACTTGGTGTATGACTGGAATTTTCTTCCTACACCGCAGGTGTTAAGGATTTCGCCGTATGCGAAACACTCAACATCAGGATTATTCTGTCTTACTTTTTGGAGAGTATTTACCCAAAATTGTGATGCAAACGGTGAGCAATCGTCGGGAGTTTCGATGTGCTTTGCAGCATCGAAACGGAAGCCGTCGGCACCGGACTTGATGATTTCTGTCATATAGTCATAGATAGCGGTCTGTACAACGGTTGAAGATGTATCAAGGTCAGGAAGACGGGAAGTACAATGTCTTGTCATAGAAAGAGTACTTTGATACTGGTTAAATCTGTTGGGGTCTTCGTCGTATGTACAGTTTTGCCACGGAGTATGGAAAGCCTTGTTGTTTACTATTTCGGGCTCAAAAGTCTTTGCCTTCGGGGTAAGGTGG
This sequence comes from Candidatus Ruminococcus equi, assembly GCA_018065465.1. Taxonomy (GTDB): domain Bacteria; phylum Bacillota; class Clostridia; order Oscillospirales; family Acutalibacteraceae; genus Ruminococcoides; species Ruminococcoides equi. The sequence goes on along the minus strand of JAGHTC010000015.1, from coordinate 7,235 downwards.
TCCAAAGGATTTGTAGAAGTAATTGAATCTTCATTATCACAAGTACCCATATGGTTGATAACTGTATCAACGATGACCTTTACGCCGAGAGAATGTGCTTTTTTACACATACTTTCGAATTCGGATTTAGTACCGAGGGCGTTATCTGAACTTTCATTCAACTGGAAACCTGCGGGCTGATAGTACATCCACCAACCGTTATTAACTCCTTTCGGCTCCAAGTAATGGATATTCTTTGTGCCTTCTTTTACTTCGTTGGGAGGTGAAACCTGAACTGTAGTAAAGCCTTGTGCGGCAATTTTTTCAAGTTTTGCCTCGATGTTCTTGAAAGACCAGTTCCAAGCCTGCAAAATCATACCGTCGTTTACAGTCGGTGCAAGACCTGAATTAGTCTTTAATGACTCTTGCATACCTGAATAACTTTTGTCTGTTGCTGATGTTACTGCTTGCTCGGTATCGGCAGCGGAAACGAAATTTGTTCCTGCTACTACTGTGCAAGTAATAAGCATCACTGTGCATAAAATTATGCTGAGCGTTCTTTTTAATTTCATAGCGAATCCTCCTAAAGATTTAATATACATAGTCATCCACTATCTCAATTACATTATAAACAAAATTTGCATAATTTTCAATTCACTTTTTCTACAAATATTTTCTAATAAAATAGTAATATTCACTAACTGCAAAATGAAAAGTTCGTTTTACTTGAAAAAAATCTCAAATTATGGTAGCATAATTACGGTGATTTTATGAAACAATGTGATTACTGTGCAAAAGAAATATCTTATCACGAAATGTACTGTTGTGACGAATGTCAGAAAAAAACGATTGACTTTTATGATTTACGGGATAAATATTCAAAAGTTTTTTCGATTTTCAACGGTATTTTCGTTTTATCTATCGGAATAGGAATTTTTGCTTATTCTTTTTTACCGACATTCGGAGCATTTCTTATTGCCGTATCGTTGCTTGTACTTTCGGTTTTGTACTTTCTTTTTCCCTTCCCTCCCGAAATTATGATACACAAAAGAAAACTTGAAAAATCAATTAAATTTTGCAGAATAGTATCGCTTGTTCTCTTTATTCTCGGAATACTTGCAACTGTTTTTGCGATTTTTACCATCTTTATGTAGTATATACGAAAGTTTTTTGAGAACACTACTAATACCTACAAATTTGAAGGAGGTTATTAGTATGCTCGACAAAATTGCATTGACATTACTCGTTATCGGCGGTATCAACTGGGGTTCTATCGGACTTTTTCAATTTGACATTGTTGCATGGATTTGCGGCGGTCAAACAGGAGTTATCAGCCGAATCATCTATGTTATCGTAGGTCTTGCCGCACTTTGGTGCATTTCACTTTTGTTCAGAGATAACACCGAAGCAGGCGACTCTGACTTGGAATCTTCACCCACATAAATACAAATAAAAAAGCCTCCGAATTTCGGAGGCTCATTTGTTTTTATTAGAGTTTTTCTACAACTGACTTTGTATCTCTTGCGATAGCAAGTTCCTCGTTGGTTGCGATAAGTTCTACGGGGATTGAACTATCTTTTGTTGAAAGTCTGCCTGTAATTCCGTGCCAAGCCTTTGCGTTGAATTCTTTATCAATCTTGATACCCAAGAATTCGAGATAATCACAAACTTTTTCACGAAGTTGAGGCTGATTTTCGCCCAAACCTGCTGTAAATACGATACCGTCGCATCCGCCGAGTGCTACCCAGTAAGCACCGATATACTTTGCTATTTGATAATAAAGCATTTCGTGTGTAAGGTGAGCACGCTCGTCACCGTCGATTTCTGCCTGTGAGATATCGCGGTCATCGGAAGAAATTCCGGAAATACCGAGAATACCTGATTTTTTGTTAAGAAGTTCATTCATCTCTTCAGGTGAAAGTCCCTCTTTTTCAGCAATAAAGGTAACAACAGACGGGTCAAGACAACCAGAGCGTGTTCCCATCATGATACCGTCAAGAGGAGTAAGTCCCATAGATGTGTCAATAACTTTGCCGTTTTTGATAGCGGTGATAGAAGAACCGTTACCGATATGGCAGGTGATGAGCTTGAGGTCTTTCAAATCTTTGCCCATAAGTTTTGCCATTTCGCCTGCTACATAGCGATGTGATGTACCGTGTGCTCCGTAACGACGAACAGCATATTTTTCATAATATTCATAAGGTACTGCGTACATATATGCTTTTTGGGGCATTGTTGAATGGAAAGCAGTATCAAAAACAACTACCTCGGGAACATCGTCGCCGAAAACTTCTTTACAGCCTCTTATTGCCTGAACATGGCCTTTGTTATGAAGCGGTGCAAGCGGAATAAGGCTTTCGATACCTTTGATAACTTCGTCAGTTACGAGTTCTGGGTCTGAGAACAAAGCACCGCCCTGGACTACTCTGTGACCGATAGCAGAAACTTCGTCAAGATTTTTGATAACGCCGTATTCTTCACTCAAAAGTGCGTCAGATACAGCCTTGAATGCCTTTGCGTGGTCGGGCATCGGGATTTCCTTTTTAAACTCTCTGCCGTCGGCAGTTTTGTGACCGATGAAAGAGCCGTCTGTACCGATACGCTCACAGTTTCCTTTGGCAATCATCTTCTCTGTATCCATATCGATAAGCTGATATTTCAAAGATGAACTGCCTGCATTGATAACAAGAATTTTCATAAAATTTCCTCCTATTGTTGAAAAAATGCAAATTTTCACTTATAATAATCTTACAACAATTTGTCTTGTTTTTCAAGTCTTTTTGCATAAGAGGTGAGTAACATTAATAAAGCAGGCGTAATTTGTGAATTTAATCCTTTTCACAACGGACATAAATTTCTTTTGGAGAATATTAAATCAAACTATGCGGACAAAACTATTTGTATTATGAGCGGAAGTTTTGTTCAGCGCGGAGATGTTGCCGTTTTTGACAAATATCAGCGCACAACTGCAGCACTCCAAAACGGTGCAGATGTTGTTATTGAACTGCCTGTTCCCTATGTTCTCTCGAATGCAGAAGGATTTGCAGAAAACGGTGTAAAAATCGCAAAAGAAACGGGTTGCGATATGCTGTGCTTCGGCATTGAAAACACAGATACAAAATCACTTATTGAACTTTCAAATGCTATAAGAAGTGAGAAAACACAAGAGAAAATTTCTTCATATATGAAAGACGGTGACTATTATCCCAGAGCATTATATAATTCTATTTTGGAATTATACGACAACGATATGGCAGAAATTCTGAATAGCGGAAACAACGCCCTTGCGCTTGAATATATAAAGGCTTGTGAGAAATACGATATCACGCCTATCGGGATTGAAAGAACCGGGGCAACTCACGACAGTGAAAACACAGTAGGCGATATTGCAAGCGGAAGTTATATCAGAAAACTTATTGATGATTTTGAAGATTTCTCTGAATTTGTGCCGAATACATTTACTAATCCCGCGAACATCTACAGAATTGAAAGTGCTGTTGTTTATCGGCTGAAAACAATGAGCAAAGAAGTTATGGCGAATTTGCCGGATGTTAACGAGGGACTTGAAAATCGGATTTACAATGCTGTTTTGGACTACAATTCTCTCAATGCGATTTTGCAATCAATCAAAACAAAGAGGTACACGCTTGCTCGAATAAGAAGAATAATTATGTGTGCCTTTCTAAGAATAACAAAAGAAATGGCAAATACTCCCCTGCCCTATATTCGCGTTCTCGGATTCAGAGAAGACTCTTCAAGTTTGTTGAAATTTTCAACAGAACTTCCGATAATAACTACTGTGTCGTCAGGGTACAAAACACTTGAAAAACCGGCGAAAAAAATCTTTGATACAGAGATGCTCGCAAGCCATCTTTTTTCTATGTGTTGTGAAAAATCTTCGCTGTGCAAAAATGATTTTGAAAACGGAATTATAAAACAATAAATATCCTCCCAAAGCGGGAGGATATTTATTGTTAGTATATAGTTTTTAGTATTTAGTTTTAAGTTAAAATGTTTGTTGATTTATTATTTACTACCCCTCTGTCAATCCATTCAGATTGACATGCCCTGACAAGAGGAGGCTAAAAAGTATATTGATTTTTATACGGGGTGTATTTGATTTTTGAAATCAACCTTATCGGAATTGATGCCTACTCGTTTGTTTCTTCTTCTTTCAAAGAAGTCGAGGGCTACCTTTTGGAACTGGGCATAGGATAAGACATCTTCTTCCCTATCTATCCACTGCGGAATTTCTGCACGCAGAGTATCGAGTTCGGGCTTTAACAAATCGGCAGGACGGCAAGAAACAGGCTCAATATCGCCGATGATTTTCTTTTGAAATTCTTTGTCAATCGGCATCGGAGTTGTTCCGTATTTTCCTGCTACCAAGTCTTTGAACTCTTTAGTACACATCTTGTAGCGTTCACCTGTGATAACATTAAACACAGCCTGTGTGCCTACTATCTGTGAAGTCGGAGTTACAAGAGGTGGATAACCTGAGTCTTTTCTTACTCTCGGTACTTCCTGCAAAACTTCGTCGAGTTTATCCTCTTTGCCCGCTTGTTTTAACTGTGACAAGAGGTTAGAAAGCATACCGCCGGGGACTTGATAGATAAGTGCATTTGCATTTGTTGCAAGCATTTTCGGGTCTAAAAGTCCGCTCTTGATATACTTTTCTCTTAATGTCATAAAGTATTCTCTTATCCTGCTTAACGCCTGCAAGTCGAGACCTGTATCATACGGTGTACCCATAAATGCGGCAACCATACTTTCTGTCGGTGCGTGAGATGTTCCCAGTGCCAACGGAGAAATTGCAGTATCTATCATATCTACTCCTGCTTCGACACCTTTGATAAGGCACATTGAAGCAAGACCTGATGTGTAATGGGTATGAAGCTGCAAGGGTAGGTCAATCTCGGATTTTATTGCTTTTACAAGTTTTTCGGTACGATATGGAGTTAAAAGAGCCGCCATATCTTTGATACAGATGGAATCTGCTCCTGCGTCGGCAATACGCTTTGCATACTCAACATAATATTCATCGGTAAAGACGGGGCCTGTTGTATAACTTATTGCAACCTGTGCATGGGCTCCCTCTTTTTTTGCGGCTTTTATTGCCGTTTGTAAATTCTTGATATCGTTGAGTGCGTCGAAAATACGGATGATATCAATACCGTTTGCTACACTTCTTTGAACAAAATATTCAACAACATCGTCGGCATAATGACGATAGCCGAGCATATTCTGTCCGCGAAAGAGCATTTGAAGTTTTGTATTTTTACAATGGTCTTTCAATGTACGAAGTCTGTCCCACGGGTCTTCGTCAAGAAATCGTAAGCAACTGTCGAAAGTTGCACCGCCCCAACACTCTAAAGAATAAAAGCCGATCTTGTCTAAATCGTCAAGTATGGGCAACATCTCATCGGTTGTCATTCGGGTTGCAATCAAAGACTGATGTGCATCACGCAAAGCGGTTTCGGTTATTTTTATCGGTTTTGTCATAATATTTTCCTCTTATGATAATGTTACTATAACTGCACCTGTATCAACAGATTCGCCTTTTTGAACTGCTACGGAAGAAACTGTTGCATCCTGCGGTGCTTTTATCTCGTTTTCCATTTTCATGGCCTCTAATACTACGAGGACATCGCCTTTCTTTACACTCTGTCCTTCGCTGACATTTACAGAAAGGATAGTACCGGGCATAGGAGCGTTTACAGGTGTTCCACCTGTTGCAACAGGTTTTTTCTCAACTTTTGCAGGTGCTGCAGCGGGCGCTGAAACAGCGGGTGCAGATGCAACTGCTGTTGTTTCGCCGACTTCTTCGACCTGTACATCATAAGTAACACCGTTTACGGTAATTTTCAAATTTTTCATAACAAATACCCCTTATTAGTATATAGTATTGTGTTTCTTCGGTAAGGTTGAAACACGCTTTGATACAAGCATATTAAGTGCTGAAATAACTTTATTTCTCAACTGTGATTTCTCAACAACTTCGTCAATCAAGCCAAACTCTGCGGCATTTTCGGCGTTAAGTTTTGATGAAACAAAATCATTAGCGATTTGTTCTTGTTCAGAAACAGGAACAGAAAGTTTTTCGTTGTCTAAAACATAGGCGGCAGCCTTCGGTGATATCGGAGAAACTACTGCGTTATCAAGTGCAAAAACTATATCGCTGTTTGCACAAGCACCCGAGAGAGCAATATATGCCGCGCCATAGGCTTCGCCCGATATTACGGAAATTTTCGCTGTTGTAGCCTCGGCATACGCACAGGCAACTTTCTTTGCATATTCTAAAGTAGTAAACGCCTTTGCGTTTAATGTAGTTACAATCGGGATTGAAAAAGCATCACAAAAACTTACCATTTTCACTATCTTTTTAGTAGCGTTTTCGTCTATGTCGGTGCCTTTTGTGGTAACAAAACCGACTGTCATTCCGCCTATTCTTCCGAATGCGGTACCTACATCTTTGCTAAGTCCTTTATTAAATCCGAAAGTAGAATCTTCGTCGGCAAGGAAATGCGCCATACATTTGCCGTCGTCGGTGCTTTCGGAAAAATCGGAATATATCGGTGACTGTTCAAGATTATTTGACGGGAAGTAGGATAAGAATTTCTTTGCCTTTTCTATACATTCTTCATCGGAATCGCAAATTGTATTTGCTACGCCGTTTTTGAAATTATACTCAGCGTCGGCATTGGTGCCGAGAGTGTCGACAGAAAGCGTGGCGTCCTTTTTCATAATCAAGAAGTCAGAGCATACGGCAGTTAATGCGGAAGTTCCCAAGCAAGTACCGAGTACAACAGAAATCTGCGGAACTATACCTGATAATTCGATAGATTTTTTCAAAACTTCACCATATGATGAAAGGATATCGCAACCGTCGGAAAGATTGCCTCCAATACTGTCATAAAAAGCAACAATAGGCGCGCCTGTTGTTTTTGCCATATCATAGAGTCTTGTTATCTTCTTTGACTGTGCCTTACTCATAGCACCTTTTGAAACATCGCTGTTCTGTGCAAAAGCATAGCAAGGTACACCGTCAACAGTGCCAAAGGCTGTTATTGCTTCTGCGTAGCCGTCTTTTGAAGAAAGCAATGAATCAATTTCAGAAAACACACCGTCATCAAAAAAGGAACTCAGGATTTTGTATGCGGATGTATTTTTGAGTGAATTCGGATTTAATCCCATTTCATTTCCTCCTATATATTCGTTAGGGCAACAGCCCTAAATTTTGTCATTATATATTATAC
>JAGHTC010000002.1 GCA_018065465.1 Candidatus Ruminococcus equi | reverse complement strand
GTATAATATATATGTGAATTTATGGGATAAATTTGCTATGTCAGATTTTAGGAGGAAATAATTATGATTTCAGCAGGTGATTTCAGAAACGGCGTAACATTTGAAATGGATGGACAGGTTGTTTCTATTATCGAATTCCAGCATGTAAAACCCGGCAAGGGCGCTGCTTTTGTAAGAACAAAAATCAGAAATGTTATTACAGGCGCAGTTGTAGAAAAAACTTTTAACCCCAACGACAAATATCCTACTGCTTTTATCGACAGAAGAGATATGGAGTATTCCTACAACGACGGTGACCTCTACTACTTTATGGACACCGAAACTTGGGAACAGGTTCCGATTAACAAATCAATCCTTTCGGATTCTTTCAAATTCGTTAAGGAAAATATGGTTTGCAAAGTTCTTTCCTACAAAGGAAATGTTTTCGGCGTTGAGCCTCCGAACTTTGTAGAACTCCAGATTACTCAGACAGACCCCGGCTTTGCAGGCAATACTGCTACAAATGCAACAAAGCCCGCAACATTGGAAACCGGTGCCGAAATTAAAGTCCCGCTCTTTATCGAAGAAGGCGAAATGATTCAAATCGATACCCGTACAGGCGAGTATCTCGGCAGAGCATAAGGAGAATATTATGACATTAAGTGAGAAAATTTCTTATATCAGAGGTCTTGCAGACGGTCTTAACCTTGACGAATCAAAAGACGAAGTAAAGGTTATCAACGCTATTATCGACCTTCTCGACGATATGGCTTTCGCTGTAGAAGATATGGAAGACCTTTATGACGAAATGAGTGAACAGCTCGACGCAGTTGACGAAGACCTCGCTTCTCTTGAAGACGACATCTATGACGACGATTGCGACTGCTGTGATTGCTTCGACGATGACTGCGACTGTGACTGCGCATATTACGAAGTAACCTGCGCTGCTTGCGGTGAGCAGATTTGCGTTGACGAAGACACATTATTGGAAGGCGAAATCGAATGCCCGAATTGCGGCGAACTTCTTGAATTCGATTTTTCCGAACTTTGCTGTGATGATGACTGCGACTGTGGATGTTGCTGTGACCACGCAGACGAAGATTTAATGTCCTGATAACGAACATTTTTTGCACCTCTCGGATAAAATACCGAGGGGTGCTTTTTTATGCAAACAAAGAAAAAGAGCAGTAAAAGAGTAGAAAAAGTAAAAAGAATCTTTCTTTATATCCTCGTTGTACTAATTGCTTTTCTTATCTATTTTGAAATGAATGTAAAAGGACAACTGAAAAATGTTGTGATAAATCAGGTGAAATCAATATCCAACGAAGCAATAAATCTTGCTGTTGATGAGTATCTTGAAAATAATAAAGCCGAAATAGAAAATCTCTTGAAAATCACAGCAAACGAAAATAAGGATGTCAAGTCTATTTCATCAAATACATATACATTCAACAAGGCAAAAACAAAAATTACTACATTATCCAAAGAGAAAATAGAAAGCGAAATGGAAAATAAAGGCGTGTATTTTAATCTCGGAAGCTTTTCGGGACTTGTATCATTATCTGAAATAGGACCGCCGATTTATTTTCGCACAACAGCAAAAGAAAATGTATACTGTGAGTTTCAATCAACTTTCGAATCGGTAGGAATAAACCAGACTTTGCACCATATAATTTTGACCGTATATGTCGATTTTGATATAAATAATCCCTTTACAATAGACACATTTACAACATCAACTTCATACGAAATCGCCCAAACGGTAATAGTCGGCTCTATTCCGTCATATTACGGCAACGGATATAGGTATTAAAAATACAAAATAACAGTTAAAAATGTGTTGAAATTAAATATATCTTGTGGTACAATATATTGGATAATACAATAATTAGGGGAGAAATGCCTTGCAAAGCCATTATGAGTGCATAAATATAGAAGAAACCCAAGAAGAATATCTCAATTTGATATCCGAAATTATGAGCATACGCAAGCGCGGTGAAAAGCCCCTTGCTTTTGTCCGTACATACGGTTGTCAGCAGAATGTTTCCGACAGCGAGCGTATCAAAGGTATGCTCTATAAAGCAGGCTACGATTTTACTGACAAGCCCGACGATGCCGATCTGATACTCTTCAACACCTGCGCTGTTCGTGAACACGCCGAGGACAGAGTTTTCGGTAATGTCGGAGCGTTGAAAAACATCAAAAGAAAACATCCGTCTGTGTTGATTGCTCTTTGCGGTTGTATGATGGAGCAAGAGCATATAGCAAAACGAATTCACGACAGTTTTCCTTTTGTCGGTCTTGTTTTCGGAACTCATTGTATGCACGAATTTCCGAAAATGCTTTATGACGCATTGGTAGACGGCAAACGAATTTTTAAGCGGGATAATGACGATAATAATATTTACGAGGGTATCCCGATTCGTCGTGACGGTACTTTCAAAGGCTTTCTGCCGATAATGTACGGTTGCGATAATTTCTGCTCCTACTGTATAGTGCCGTATGTTCGCGGGCGTGAGCGTAGCCGTAAACCCGAAATAATTGTAGCCGAAGCAAAAGAAATGATACAAACCGGCTTTAAAGATATCTGTCTTTTGGGACAAAATGTAAATTCCTACGGCAAAGGCTTGGAACCGCATACAGACTTTGCTTCATTGTTAAGAGAAATTGACAAAATTGAGGGCGACTATTGGTTGCGGTTTATGACATCCCATCCGAAAGACTGCACAAAAGAACTTATCGACACCATAGCCGAAAGCAAGCATATAAGTCGTCACTTACACTTGCCGTTCCAGTCCGGCAGCGACAGGATTCTAAAGCAGATGAACAGGCACTATGACAGGGAAAAATATCTTGATATAATAAATTATGCAAAAAAGAAAATCCCCGATATTTCTCTGACAAGTGATATCATTGTCGGTTTCCCCGGTGAAACAGAAGAAGACTTTGAAGACACTTTATCACTCATAAAAGAAGTCGGCTTTACCTCTTTGTTTACTTTCATCTATTCAAAGCGAAAGGGTACACCAGCCGCAAAGATGGACGACCCTATTACAGACGAAGAAAAATCAATTCGCTTCCAAAGGCTTCTTGATACGCAGGAGAAAATTGCCGCAGAGCACTGCAAAGGTATGGTCGGCAATACAGAAAAGGTCCTTGTTGAGGAAAAAAACAGTAAAGAAGGCATATTATCGGCACGAACTTCGGGCAATATTATTGTCGAAGTAAAAGGGGAAGAAAGCCTTATCGGCACCTTCCAAAAAGCAAAGATAACTAACGCCCGCAACTTTATTTTACAGGGCGAAATAATAAAAGATTAGGAGAAAATTATGGATATTATTAAACTTGCAAGAGAATTAGGACACGCTATTCAAAACGAAGAGTTTTATAAAAAACTTGAAACAGCAAAGAAAAATGCAGACGATGACAAAGAACTTCAAGACCTCATCGGCGAATTTAACTTAAAGCGTATCGCTATAAATAACGAAGCCTGCAAAGAAGAACGCGACGAAGAAAAACTTTCAAAACTCAACGAAGAAATGCGTTCTTTGTATGCCGAGATTATGTCCAACGAAAATATGATGAACTATAACGAAGCAAAAACAACGCTTGATAATAATGTCCAGCGTGTGCTTATGATTATCACCAAATCCGCAGACGGCGAAGACCCCGATACCGCCGATTTCTCATCAGACTGTACTCACGATTGCAGTACCTGTGGCGGTTGTCATTGATAAAAGTTTAGTTTAGGGTAAGGGGTGATATTGTGGCAGAACTTTCTCCGATGATGAAACAGTATTTCGAGATAAAAGAAGAAAACAAAGACTGCATCCTGTTTTTTCGTCTCGGCGATTTTTACGAAATGTTCTTTGACGATGCAAAACTTGCATCAAAAGAACTCGAACTGACGCTGACCGGCAGAGATTGCGGTCAAAAAGAGCGTGCTCCGATGTGCGGAGTACCGTTCCATTCTGCCGAAAGTTACATATCACGCCTTGTATCAAAAGGCTACAAAGTTGCTATCTGTGAACAGACTGAAGACCCCGCCCTTGCAAAAGGCTTGGTAAAAAGAGATATCATCCGTGTTATTACCCCCGGTACCGTTATGGAAAGCAGTATGCTTGACGAAAGCACAAACAACTATATTTGCAGTATCTTTTCAGATAAAAATTCCGTCGGTATCTGCTTTTGCGATATTTCAACAGGTCAACTTTATGCGACTGAACTTTTATGCGAAAATTCTTATGAAGAATTAAAAGAACAAATTTCAACCTATTCACCAAAGGAACTTTTGCTTTGCGGTGACATAGTAAATAATGGGTACATCACCGATTTTGTCAAATCAAAACTTTCTTCATTGATTACAAAAGTCCCCGAAGAAGATTGCGGTTTTCTTGACTGCTTGAATATAGTAAAAGAGCAGTTTGGCTTGGAAGAAACCAACAATATTATCACAAAAAAAGAAACCGTTGTTTCGCTGGGCGTGTTGCTCAACTATCTTTTTGCTACACAAATGACCGGTTTAGAGCGAATAAAGCACATCGAACTTTATTCAAAAGACCAGTTTATGAAACTCGACTTCAACACAAGGCGAAATCTCGAACTTACACAAACAATGCTCACAAAAGAAAAGAAACATTCTCTTTTGTGGGTGCTTGACAGAACTAAAACAGCAATGGGTAAGAGGCTTATCAGAAGTTGGCTTGAACAGCCTTTGATGAATGTCGCTTCCATTACTCATAGACAAAATGCCGTTTCTCAACTTGTTTGTGACACCGTTTCCCGTTTGGAAATTTCCGCTATGCTTGTCGGTATTTTTGATATCGAACGCCTGATGACAAAGATTGTCTACGGCTCAGCAAACGCAAGAGAACTTCGTTCTTTGTGCAGTGCTGTTGAAAATCTGCCGAAAATCAAAGAACAACTCGCACCCTTTGATTCAAAATTGCTCTGTGAAATCCGAGAAAATATCGACACTTTGCAAGATATCTATTCCTTGATAGATAACGCGATTGTCGAAGAACCGCCGTTTTCCGTTCGTGAGGGTGGCATGATTAAAAAAGGCTACAGCGAAGAACTCGACGAGATTTCATCCGATATGACCGATTCTTCGTCCTTACTTACGAAGATTGAAAATGAACAAAAAGAGTTAACCGGTATCCCGAAACTTCGAGTCGGTTATAACCGTGTTTTCGGCTACTATATCGAAGTAACCAACTCCTATAAGGAATTAGTCCCCGAAACATACATAAGAAAACAAACATTAACTAACTGCGAAAGATATATAACTCAGGAGTTAAAAGAATTAGAGGGCAGAATTCTATCAGCAAAAGACAGAGCAGTTGCCCTTGAATATTCAATATTCGATAATATTCGAAAAGAAGTTGCAAATAACCTCTCTCGTATTGAAAAAACCGCAAAGGCTATTGCAACTCTCGATGTAATCAACTCTTTGGCAAATGTCGCATCCGACAACAGATATACAAAACCCGAAGTAAATTTAGGTTCAAAAATTATCTTGAAAGATTCCCGTCATCCCGTGGTTGAAATGCTCCTTAACACTTCGCCTTTTGTGCCCAACGATGTAGCCCTCGATTGCGACTCTAACCGCGTTGCAATTATCACAGGACCGAATATGGCAGGAAAGTCTACATATATGCGACAGGTTGCCTTGATTGTGATTATGGCGCAGATGGGTTCTTTTGTACCCGCATCTTTTGCCGAAATCGGCATAGTAGATGCAGTTTATACCCGTGTCGGTGCATCCGATGATTTGGCAAGCGGACAGTCCACCTTTATGGTAGAGATGAACGAAGTCGCCAACATTGTAAAGAGTGCTACTAATAAGAGCCTGCTGATTTTAGATGAAATCGGCAGAGGCACTTCTACCTACGATGGTATGAGTATCGCCCGTGCCGTACTCGAATATGTAGCAAACAAAAAGACTTTAGGCGCAAAAACCTTGTTCGCAACTCACTATCACGAATTAACGGTTATGGAAGAACTTCTCCAAGGAGTAAAGAACTACAATATTGCCGTCAAAAAGCGCGGAGACGAAATCACCTTTTTGCGCAGAATCGTCAAAGGCGGTGCCGACGACAGTTACGGTATCGAGGTAGCAAAACTTGCCGGTGTCCCCGAGCCGATAATCAAAAGAGCAAAAGAAATACTAAAAGACCTTGCAGAACAGAATCCACAAAGCACAGGAAATCGCGCTTCGCACACTCAAACCGAAGTACAAGACGATATGCAACTATCCCTGATGCCGAGTGAAAACAGCAAAATAACCGAAAAACTCAAAAACATAGATGTCAATACACTAACTCCGATAGAAGCGATGAATCTTCTTTACGAACTCAAAAGTATGACAGATTAACAGGTGAAATTATGAGCAAGATAAATGTTCTTGATAAACATGTTGCCGAACTGATAGCCGCAGGCGAAGTAGTCGAAAGACCGTCATCGGTAATAAAAGAACTTGTCGAAAACTCAATAGACGCAGGTGCAACAAGTATTACCGTAGAAATAAAAAACGGCGGTACTTCCTTTATGCGCGTAACCGATAACGGTTGCGGTATTGAAAAAGACGATATCAAAATCGCCTTTTTGCGCCATGCAACAAGCAAAGTAAAACTTGCCGACGACCTCGACTCTATTTCCACACTCGGATTCAGAGGCGAAGCCCTGTCGTCAATTTCGTCTGTATCTCATCTTGAATTGATAACAAAAACAAAGGCTGACGAAATCGGTACTCGCTATGTAATCAGCGGCGGCGAAGAAATTTCTTTCGAAGATGCAGGCTGTCCCGACGGTACGACATTTATCATCCGAGATTTGTTTTATAATATCCCCGCACGAATGAAGTTTTTGAAAACCGATGTAGCAGAGGGAAACGCCGTTTCAAATGTTATGGATAAAATAGCACTCTCACATCCCGAGATTTCTTTTGTCTATATAAAAGACTCGAAAACCGTTTTGAAAACAACAGGAGATTCAAAACTTTTGTCCTCTATCTATGCGGTTTACGGACGAGATTTTGCACATTCTTTGATTGAAGTTGATTATGAACTTAACGGAGTAAAAGTCAGCGGATATATCTCAAAACCCGAAAATTCCCGTCCCAACCGTAATATGCAGAATTTCTTTATCAACGGAAGATATGTAATAAGCAAAACCGCTATGGCTGCTTTGCAGGAAGCCTGCAAAGGCTACGTTATGGTCGGAAAATTCCCGTCCTGCGTATTGAATTTGCAGATGTCTTTTGAGGCAGTTGATGTCAATGTCCACCCGACTAAACTCGAAGTCCGCTTTGTCAACGAAAGACCTGTTTTTGACGCTGTATACCACGCTGTTAAAACGGCATTGATAAGAAAAGATAAACCAAAGAACGCAACATTCAACGGCAGAAATACTCCTGTCAATCCATTCGAACTTGCAAAGAAAGTTTTCCGCGAGCGCGACGAAGAACAAAAACCTCAAATCAAGAATGAGAGCAAGCCTCAGGAAGATGTCTTTTCACAACTTGATATAAAGACAGATAGTGAGAAAAAGAGTCAACCGATAACTCCCATATCTTTTTCGCAAAAAGTCAGCGACAGCGCAAACCCCTTTGATATCTATTCAAAAGAGGCAGTGAAAAAAGAAAAATCAGTTGAAAAAGTTATTGAAAATACTCCCGCTGTTACAAAGCCTGCAGAAGAAACTGTACAGCCTATCGTAGAAGAAAAAGAGGAAATTAAGCCTCTTGTTGATGTAACAGAAGATTTCTACAGTTTTGTCGGCGAAGCGTTCAAAACTTACATAATCATAGAAAAAAACGAAAAAGAACTTATCCTTATCGATAAGCACGCCGCCCACGAAAGGCTGATTTTCGAGAAACTTAAAAAGGAAAAGGGAGCTGGCTTTTCGCAACTTCTTCTTGAGCCTATTTCGGTAACGCTCAACAAAATCGACTATAACAGCGTTATCAACAATTTAGATGCTTTTTCAGAAGTGGGTTTTGATGTCGAAGATTTCGGCAACGGTGTAGTCCTTGTTCGTAGTGCACCACAGTATCTCGACAGCAAAGATATCGAAGAAACCGTTATCGAAATGGCAGGCTACCTTACCGAGAACAAAAAGGAAATCAAGTCCGAGAAAATGGAGTGGATTTACCACAATGTTTCCTGTCGTGCCGCAGTAAAAGCAGGGAATAAGAGCAGCAGAGAAGAACTAATCTCTCTTGCAAAAGAACTGCAAAATAACCCGACCTTAACCCATTGTCCTCACGGCAGACCTGTATGTATTGTGATAAAGAAACGCGAAATCGAAAAACAGTTTGGCAGGGTATAATATGAAAAAAATCCCTCTTTTGGTAATAGTCGGTCCGACAGCATCGGGAAAAACCGCCTTGTCCGTTGAACTCGCAAAAAGATTTAACGGCGAGATTGTTTCTGCCGATTCTATGCAGATATATATAAATATGGATATCGCAACGGCAAAGCCGACTGAAAAGGAAAAACAGGGCATAGTCCATCATCTTATGGACTTTTTATCCCCGAGTGAAAAGTTTTCCGTAGCCGATTTCTGTGCCCTTGCAAAGAATGCAATAGACGATATTGTAAGCAGGAATAAACTTCCCATCCTTGTCGGCGGAACAGGACTTTATATTGATTCACTGGTTGATAATGTCGACTTTTCTCCCGTACCCGAGGACGAAAATTTGCGTGCACAACTTTACGCTCTTGCCGAAGAAAAAGGCGTCGACTACTTACTTGGTATGCTTTCTGAATTCGACGAAGAATCCGCAAACAGACTTTCCGAGCAAAAAAATATCAAGCGAATAGTTCGAAGTATCGAAGTATACAAACTCTCCGGCATAACTCAAACACAGCATAACCTCAACTCAAAATTAGTTGAGTCACCATACAATGCCTTAAAGATAGGACTTAATGCAAAAGACCGTCAGTTTTTGTACGATAGAATAAACAAAAGAGTTGACTATATGAGAGAAAAAGGCCTTGTCGATGAAGCAAAAGACTTTTTCTCAAAAGCCAACAGCAACACATCCTCAATGGCAATAGGGTACAAAGAACTCTTGCCGTATTTTATGGGCGAAAAGACGCTTGATGATTGCATAGAAACATTGAAAATGCAAACACGAAGATATGCCAAAAGACAGTTAACCTGGTTTTTAAAAGACGAAAGTATAAATTGGTTTTTTATTGATGAAATGGATTTTTCCGATATTATCAATGAAGCCGAAGAACTTGTAAAAAAGGAACTTTTTAATGAGTAAACATTCAATTGACCACGAACAAACAAGAAAACGTAACAGAACAAAAGATAAATCGAAGTCCGAAAAAAGACAAAATGCGATAAGAATAATTGTCGGATGTTTAATCGGGCTTGGTCTTGTTTATGCTGTCTTTTTGTTTGTAACAACAAACTTTTTGGGCAGTAATAATATTTCAACCGAAATGGCTGTAAAATATACTGCCGCAGATACCATAAAAACAACCGGGCTTATTGTCCGCGATGAAGAATGTATCAAAAAAGAATACAACGGCGTTTTGTCATATCGCTATTTTGACGGCGACAAAGTGCAGGTCAACGGCGAAATTGCCGATGTTTATAACAACGAGAACGACGCCATCGCCCAGGCGAGAATTAAAGAAATTGATGAAAGAATTGCCTATCTTGAAGATTTATCAAGTTCGTCAACCGCCGTAAATGTCGGTCTTGATTCCGTAAACAACCAGATAAACACAAAACTTTTTTCACTGATAGACACAGTAAATAAGCAAAAATTTTCATCAATCGGTGAGATTGAAGACGAACTTATGACTTCTATTTACAGAAAACAGGTTATCACAGGTGAACAGGGCGATTTTGCTGTGAAGATAGAAGAACTCAAATCAGAAAAGCAAATGTATCTTGACAGTTGTTCTGACAGTATCGGCACAGTAAAAGTACCTGCATCAGGATATTTTGTGTCAGAAGTTGACGGATACGAAAATGTTTTGGATATTAAAAAGTTAGATGAAATAACCCCGAAACAACTAAAAGAAATTAAGCCCGAAGATATCGACAAAGATGCCTATGTCGGTAAAATTATCAAGGGCATAAACTGGTACTTGCTTTGCGAAATTTCTTCCGACGAAGCAACCTCAATTGTCCACGACAGTTTTGATGTAAAGATAAAATTGCCCTACGCCGTTTTGGGCGATGTACCCGCAAAGATTATTTCCGTTAATCCCTCTGCCGATGACGATAAATGCGTAATGGTTTTGCAGTGCAACTATATGAATAGTTCTTTGTCAAAAATCCGCAAAGAGGCAGTAGATGTAGTAATTAACACATACGAAGGTCTAAAAGTTGCGAAGTCTGCTTTGCATGATGATTTCGTCGAAAGAACGATAGAAAACGACGACGGCTCAAAGGAAACGCAAAAAGAAAAAGTACAAGGTGTTTATGTAAAATACGGCAGCGAACTTGTATTCAAACAAGTTGTTGTCCTGTATTCGGGCAATGATTATGTTGTCTGTGCCGAACAACCCGATGAAGGCTCTTTGTTCAACGGAAAAACAATATCCCTCTATGATGAAGTAGTAGTACAAGGAAGTGATTTATTTGACGGAAAAATTATTGACTGATGTTGAGTATAATTATAAGACAATTTGCGAGAATATTAACCGTGCAGCACAGTCTGTCGGTAAAAGCTTTGACGATATCACCTTTTTAGCCGCCACCAAAACAGTAGATGTTTCTGTAATAAATTATGCGATTTCTCTGGGACTGAAAAACATCGGTGAAAACAAAGTCCAGGAACTTTTATCAAAGTATGATGACTATGACTTATCAAATTGTTCTTTGCAGTTTATCGGTCATTTACAAAGCAATAAAGTACGACAGATTGTAACAAAGGTTGATTTGATTCAATCCGTCGATTCGGTAAAACTTGCAAAAGAGATTTCAAGACTGTCTGTACAAAATAATGTCACAAGCAATATTTTGGTTGAAGTCAATATCGGCGGGGAAGAAAACAAGTCGGGAGTAAGCCCCGACGGACTTCTTGATTTGCTCTGTGAAATAAAGGATTTGCCCTCTCTTTGTGTAAAAGGACTGATGACAATACCGCCTATTTGTCAAAATTCACAGAAAATTTATAAATTTTTTGATAAAATGCATAATATGTTTATTGACATTAAGGGCAAAAATATAGATAATATATCTATGGATATTCTTTCAATGGGAATGTCTGATGATTATGAAGAAGCAATTAAATGCGGTGCAACGATGATAAGAGTCGGCTCGGCTCTTTTCGGTGCAAGAAATTACACATAAATACGGAGGTTTATATATGTCAGGATTTGTTGATAAATTTAAGCGTATGTGGGATACTCCCGATGATGAATACGAATATGATGAATACGGATATGAAAACGACGGTGCAGAAGAGGAAGAAGAAATGCCTCAAAGAACAAGACAGTCAAGATATGATGACTATGATGATATGCCACCTGTAAGGGAATCAAGAAGAAATAAAGTGGTTAATATCAACGCTACTGCAAAGTTGCAGGTTGCTTTGTTCAAGCCCGAGCGTTTCGGTGACGAAACAAGAGCAATAGCCGACGAACTTGTTAAAACCCATACCGTTGTGCTTAATCTTGAAAACACCAACAAAGATATGGCAAGGCGTATTATCGACTTTCTAAGCGGTGTTGCTTATGCTAACCGCGGAAAAATCAAGCGTGTAGCCACAAGCACATTCATCATCATCCCGAATAATGTTGATTTAACAGGTGATGATTTGCTCGACGAACTCGAACACAGCGGAGTTTATTTCTGATTTTGAGTATAATATCACAGTCCGATGACAAACTTCTGCTTTCAAAAGCAGAAGATGTCATATATTTATCAGAGAAACGAAACACACCTTGCTTTCTCGGCTTTCTGACTTCACACGAAAAGCAGGTAATCATCGATAACATTCACGGTATTGACGAAACCTGTTTTTACGGCGGATATGAAAATGCCGAGAGAACAATTTTCGGTGCCAATGCCGAAAGTACAGATGATTTTCCGATAGTACCTGTCGAGTTTATTTATCGCGAATGTGATATCCTTTCTCACAGAGACTTTTTGGGTGCTATGATGTCGCTCGGCATTACTCGCGAGAGTATCGGAGATATCCTCGTAAACAAGGGCAGAGCAGTCGCTTTTGTAAAACACGATATTGCCGATTTCGTTTTATCCCAGATTGACAAAGTCGGCTCAAAAGGTGTAAAGGTTTCAAAGCTTCTCGGCGACGATTTGCCGATATCGGAAAATTTTGAAATGCTCGAGTTTTCTGTCGCATCATTAAGACTTGATGTTATTATCAGCGCAGTGTGTTCTCTCTCAAGAGACAAGTCAACAAAGTTGATAACAGCTGAAAATGTCAGCGTTAATCACTATATACAAACAAATGTTTCAAAAACCCTCCAAGAAGGAGATTGCTTTACAATAAGGAAATACGGTAAATTTGTTTTCACCGAAATTTTGGGGTACACAAAAAAGGGTAGAATTAGAATTTCGGTGAAACATTTTAGATAGGAGTGCAAAATATGTTAACAATTGACGAAATCAAAAACATCAGTTTCAGAAAAGCAGGTATGCATGGCTATAATGCAGACGATGTCGATGAATTCATCGATGACGTTGTCGAACTTATAGAAAGCAGCAATGCCGAAAAAGCAGATTTGAAGAAAAAACTTGACATCCTCGCAAAGAGAATTGAGAAGTACCGCGAAGATGAAGAAACAGTAAGAAATGCTTTGCTGTCTTCACAGAAGGTTGCCGACCAATCTATCAGAGAGGCAAATGACAAGGCTACATACATCATCAAGGCTGCTGAAAAGAAATCAAGAAGTATTCTCACAGAAGCTGAAATGGCTACCGAGCGTGCAAAAGACAGATACGAGGGTATTCAGGCTGATACCGCACAGCTCAAAAAAGAAATCATCGCTTTGTACAAAAAGCATTTGTCCATCGTTGAAGAAATGCCGAACGAAGATGATGTAAAGAAGAGTCGTGAAGAACTCGACGAAAAATATCCCTTGGAGCACGCTGACGAAGTAATCAGCTCTGCTCAGGATGATATCGAAGAAATGGAAGAAGCCGAAGCAAAAGAAGCACCTGTTGAAGAAAAAACAGAACGCAAGGCTGTTGTAGTTGAGCCTAAAAGCGAAAAATTCGAATCTCTTAAATTCGGAGATAACTACGACGTAGAATAAGTAAATAATTTATTGGAGTGTATGAAATGTCCCAGGATTATAATTCCACACTGAATCTGCCGAAAACGGATTTTCCGATGCGTGCAGGATTGCCGCAAAGTGAACCGTTGACGCTGAAAAAGTGGAATGAAGAAAAAGTTTATGAAAAACTAATGGAGAAAAACGAGGGTAAGCCCTTGTATGTTTTGCATGACGGTCCTCCGTATGCAAACGGAAATATTCACCTCGGTACCGCATTGAATAAGGTGCTGAAAGACTTTATCGTAAGATATAAGAATATGTCCGGCTTCAAATCACCTTTTGTTCCCGGTTGGGATACCCATGGCCTTCCGACTGAGCTAAAAGCAAGAGCAAAAGCAGGCGTAGGCAATTCTACAACAATTTCCGATTTAGAACTGCGAAAAATTTGTCGTGAGTTTGCTTTGTCTTATATTGACGACCAGCGCAATCAGTTCAGGCGTTTAGGCGGTATAGGTGAATGGGACAATCCATACATAACCTTGCTTCCCGAATTTGAAGCAAGACAAATAGAAGTCTTTGCTCAAATGGCATTAAAAGGCTATATTTACAAAGGATTGAAGCCTGTTTATTGGTGTTCCGAGTGTAAAACAGCCCTTGCCGAAGCAGAGATTGAATACAGCGAAGACCCCTGCCATTCTATCTATGTTAAGTTTAATGTAACAGACGATTTAGGCAAGTTTTCCGCATTGGGTGTAGACCCTAACAAATGCTACTTTGTAATTTGGACTACAACCACATGGACTTTGCCCGCCAATGTAGCAATTTGTCTTGGACCTGATTTTGATTATTCGCTTATCAAAGCAAACGGCGAATATTACATTATGGCGCAGGAACTCTACAAATCCGCTATGGAAGAAGCAAATATTACAGAGTACGAAGAAGTTGCCACATTCAAAGGCGCTGACCTTGAATACATCAAGACAGCACATCCCTTTATCGACAGAACTTCTCTTGTTATTGTCGGTGACCATGTAACTCTCGAAAGCGGTACAGGTTGCGTTCATACAGCACCCGGCCACGGTGTAGAAGACTTTGAAGTAGCAAAGAATTATCCCGAACTTCCGATTGTTGTTCCCGTTGACGAAAACGGAAAATTAACAGATGAAGCGGGACAATTTGCCGGACTTTCTACCGACGAAGCAAACAAACCGATTGCTTTGCATTTGGAAGAAACAGGTAACCTCTTTGCACTAAAGAAAATCATCCACCAATATCCCCATTGTTGGAGATGTAAAAAGCCCGTTATCTTCAGAGCAACCGACCAGTGGTTCTGTTCTGTTGATGACTTCAAAGACGATGCCTGCAAGGCTATCGAAGATGTAGAGTGGATTCCGTCTTGGGGACAGGACAGAATTACTTCTATGGTAAGAGAACGCAAAGATTGGTGTATTTCCCGTCAGCGTAAATGGGGCGTTCCGATTCCGATTTTCTACTGCAAAGAATGCGGTGAACCTCTTATCGATAAAGATGCTATGCAGCGTGTTGCCGATATTTTCAGAGAAAAAGGCAGCGATGCATGGTACGAAATGACCGCAGACGAAATTTTGCCCGAAGGTACAAAGTGCAAAAAATGCGGACATACATCTTTTGATAAAGAAAAAGACATTATGGATGTTTGGTTTGACAGCGGTTCTACTCACAGTGCAGTACTCAAACAGCGTGATTATCTCACTTGGCCTGCTGATTTGTACCTCGAAGGTGCCGACCAGTACAGAGGCTGGTTCCAGTCATCCTTGCTTACAAGTGTTGCAACTAACGGCAAAGCACCGTACAAAACCGTTCTTACCCACGGCTGGGTAGTAGACGGCGAAGGCAGAAAGATGAGTAAATCATTAGGCAACGGTATTGAGCCACAAGAAATTGTTGACCAATACGGTGCAGATGTACTCCGTCTTTGGGTTGCTTCATCCGATTATCATGTAGATATCAGAATTTCAAAAGATATATTAAAACAACTTTCCGAGGCCTACAGAAAGATAAGAAATACCGCAAGATATATTTTGGGTAATCTTTTCGACTTTGACCCCGATAAGGACAGCGTCGATTTTTCAGCGCTTCTTCCTATCGACAAATGGGCACTTGTAAAGTTGAATGAACTTATCGACAAAGTAAAGTCAGGCTACGATTCATTTGAATTCCATCAGGTATATCACGCAATACATAATTTCTGTGTAGTCGATATGTCGAACTTCTACCTCGATGTATTGAAAGACAGACTTTATACCGAAAAAGCAGACAGCGAAAAGCGCAGAGCAGCACAAACATCAATGTATATCATTCTCGATGCACTCACAAGAATGATTGCGCCGATTTTAGCCTACACTTCCGATGAAATCTGGAAATATATGCCTCATCGTGCTGACGACGATAAACAAAATGTTCTGTTTAATGATATGCCGAAGAAAGTCAAAATCGAATGTGAAGCAGACTTTATGGCTAAATGGGACAAGATACATTCACTTCGTGATACCGTCAAGAAATCTCTTGAAACCTATATCAAAGACAAAACGATAAAATCTTCCCTCGAAGCATCTATCACACTCAAAGCATCAGGTGAAGAATATGACTTTATCAATTCTGTAATTGATGAACTCGAAACCGTATTCATTGTTTCAAAGGTTGCAATAGAAAAGAAAGACAGCGGTGAACTCGAAGTCGAAGTATCAAAAGCAGACGGCGAAAAATGTGAAAGATGTTGGGCATTTTCCGAAACTGTCGGAGAGTGTTCTGAACACCCGACACTTTGCAAACGCTGTGCCGAAATATTGAAATAAAATTTTGCGGTGTATCCATTTCGATACACCGCATTGTAATGTAGGTGTTTTTATGCTTGCCCTTTACATTGGAATAGCAATTTTAGTTGCCCTTATCGACCAGGTGATAAAATGCTTTGTTGTAGCGTATTTAAAGCCCGTGTCAACCGTTACCGCAATACCGTATATTTTGAATTTGTCTTATGTTGAAAACAAAGGTGTTGCTTTCGGTATGTTTTCAAATATGCGAATAGTTTTTATTATAGTAACATCAATAGTAATAGTTCTCTTTGCTTATTTGCTGACAAAAAATTATAAAAAAAGTAAACTTTTCTCTGTTTCAGCCGCTTTGATTATCGGCGGAGGACTGGGTAACCTCATTGACCGCATTTTTGTCGGCTATGTTGTTGACTATCTCGCACTGACCTTTTTTCCGCCTGTGTGTAATTTTGCCGATTATGCCATAACAGCAGGCACTGTTTTGCTTATAATTTATCTGATTTTCTATGCGGATAAAGACAAAAGGAAACTGAAAAATGAATGAGTTGAAATTTACTGTCGATAATGAAAATGCGGGGACAAGACTCGATGTTTTTCTGTCAAAAATGTATGACGGACTCACGCGTTCGGGAATAACAAAAAGTATCGAAAACGGACTTGTTACCGTCAATGGAGAAATAGTACAGAAAAGTTATAAAGTAACCGAAAATGACGAAGTAATTATCATTTTGGAAGAACCGAAACTCCTCGATGTAAAAGAGCAGAATATCCCTCTCGATATTGTCTACGAAGACGACGACTTGCTTGTAGTAAATAAGCCGAAAGGGATGGTTGTTCATCCTGCGGCAGGGAATTTCAGCGATACACTTGTCAATGCGCTGATGTACCATTGTAAAGACTCTTTGTCGGGCATCAACGGCGTTTTGCGACCGGGTATTGTACATCGAATAGATAAGAATACAAGCGGACTTTTGGTTGTTGCAAAGTCCGATTTTGCCCACAACGGACTCGCAGAGCAAATAAAAGAACATTCTTTTACCCGTGAATATGTATGTGTAGTTTACGGTAATATTAAAGAAGACAGTGGCACAATAGATAAACCTATCGGCAGGCATAAAACCGAACGCAAAAAAATGTGCGTCACCGATAAAAATTCAAAGAACGCTGTTACTCATTACGAAGTTCTTGAACGATTTTCGGGTTTTACTTATATCAAATGCAAACTCGAAACAGGCAGAACGCATCAGATAAGAGTTCATATGGCATCTGTTGGTCATCCCATAGCGGGCGACGATGTCTACGGACCGAAAAAGGTGATAACAGAATTAGGCGGTCAGTGCCTGCACGCAAAAAAACTCGGGTTTATTCATCCGAGGAGCGGGGAGTACCTTGAATTTGAAAGCGAAATCCCGCAGGTGTTTGCAGATTTTCTTGAAAAATTACGAAAAACCGCTAAATAATCATATAAAAACAAAAAAACTCTTGCATTTATCATTCTTTTGTGATAATATATATAGGCATTTGGATTACGCCGAGCAGTCGGTGGGTTCAAATTGTGGCTAAATGCCAAAATTTGAAGCGGACAGTCCTCTGCCTTTGAGCATGAATGTCTGAAAAAATACTATGGAGGATATTATGGACGCATTAAAAACTATCGCTGCTTCTTCTGTAAAGGAGAATACTCCTGAATTTTCTATCGGTGATACAGTAAAAGTATCTGTTAACATCCGCGAGGGTGACAGAGAGAGAATTCAGATGTTTGAAGGAACCGTTATCGCAAGACGCGGTTCAGGTGTTGCTGAAACTTTCACAGTAAGACGCCTTTCTTACGGTGTCGGTGTTGAGAGAGTTTTCCCGCTTCATTCACCCAATGTTGTCGATGTTAAAGTCATCAGACACGGTAAAGTTCGCAGAAGTAAGCTCTACTATTTACGCGACAGAGTCGGTAAAGCCGCTAAAGTCAAAGAAGAAATTCGTAAATAAGTTTTTTAAAGGGGCTTTTTTAGTCCCTTTTTTGCTATTTTATCAGAGGAAGTGCTTTGCTTGAAAATCGATGACAAAATTTATGATGAAATGTTCAATGATGAAGATGCTCTTGCCGAAGAAAAACCTCTTCTCGTCGTTAACAGAAGTCCGGTAAACAATACTATATACGATTGGATTTCCTGTGTTATTATCGCTCTTGTTGTCGTATTGATTTTGCTCACCTATGTTTTTCGTCTGATTGATGTTGACGGAACTTCAATGGAGCCGACGCTAATAAACACCGACAAAGTTGTCGTTACCGATTTGTTCTACACTCCGCACGACGGCGATATAGTTGTAATCAGCCACGGTGAGGAATACCAAAAACCTCTTGTTAAAAGAGTTATCGCAACAGCAGGACAAACTCTCAAAATCGACTACGAAAAAAACGAAGTCTATGTAGATGGTAATCTTCTTCAGGAGAATTATATTCAAGGCGAAACAATAAAAGGCAACAACGAAAATATCCCCGAAGTTATCCCCGAGGGCAAAGTTTTCGTCATGGGTGATAACAGACCGATTTCTCTTGACTCAAGATATCACGAAGTCGGACTTATCGATGTCAGTTCTATCATAGGAAAGGCACAGTTTGTTATCATTCCGCACAAATTACAGGGAAATAATATCATCCTTGACTTTTCAAAAATGAGATATTTGTATTGATAATTTAAGCCTGTTTCCAAATTCGAAACAGGCTTTTACTTTAATTCGGAGGTGTTACTATGTCTGAAAAACCGTATATCCAGTGGTTTCCCGGTCATATGACAAAAACTCAAAGACAAATTGAAAAAGACCTGAAAATGGTCGATGCCGTCGCAGAAATTATTGACGCACGAATCCCCGTATCAAGTCGTAATCCCGATATAGCAAGGCTGACCGTAAACAAACCGAGAATAGTTTTGCTTAACAAATGCGACATGGCAGACAAAGCGTCAACCGACAAGTGGATAGAATATTTTAAGTCGAAAAACATCTATGCAATAGCAATAGATGCAAAATCAGGCAAAGGCGTAAACCAGTTTTTGCCCGTGCTGAAATCAGCTCTTGAAAAAAGGATAGAATCCTACAAAGCAAAAGGTATGATAAACCCGTGTATGCGTGTTATGATTGTCGGCATACCGAATGTCGGAAAGTCAACATTCATCAATAGAATTGCGGGAAAAAACAAGGCAAAAACAGCGGATAAACCCGGCGTTACACGCGGTAACCAGTGGTTTACTATATCAAAAGGTTTTGAAATGCTCGACACCCCCGGCGTCTTGTGGCCGAAATTTGATGACCAAACAGTAGGCGAAAGGCTCGCTTTTACCGGCGCTGTAAAAGACCAGGTTATGGATGTTGAACTTTTGGCTGTACGCCTGCTCGATTTACTCAAAGAAATTAAACCAAATGAGTTTATCGAACGCTTTAAGTTGACAGAAGAAGATTTTGAAAACGGCGATAGTTACGATTTACTGCAAACTATCGGCAGAAAACGCGGAATGCTTATCTCAAAAGGCGAGGTCGATACTTTGCGTGCTTCCGTTATGTTGCTTGATGAATTTCGCAGTGCGAAACTCGGCAGAATCACACTTGAACTGCCCAATTAGGAGGAGTTATGGACTGGCTCAAATTTGAAAATGAAACATATGAAAAAGGCTACGAGTGCGTTTGCGGAGTTGATGAAGCGGGAAGAGGTCCCCTTGCCGGACCTGTTTGCGCAGCGGCAGTAGTTTTGCCGAAAGGACTTATCATCGAGGGCGTAAACGATTCCAAAAAACTGACCGAAAAAAAGCGTGAAGCCCTTTTTGATGTAATAGTAAACGAAGCGATTTCCTGTTCTGTTGCTTTCGGAACAGTAGAAGAAATAGAGAACATTAACATCTTGCAAACTACTATGCTGACTATGAAAAGAGCGATTGAAGGCTTGTCCGTCAAAGCGGATTTTGCACTTATCGACGGCAACAGATTGCCAAAACTCTCAATAGATTCACAGTGCATAGTAAAAGGTGATGCACAGTCAATGTCTATCGCTTGTGCATCAATACTTGCAAAAGTCTCCAGGGACAGACTTATGCTCGAATATGCAAAAGAGTATCCGCAGTATTGCTTTGAAAAGCACAAGGGCTACGGAACAAAATTGCATACAGATATGATAAAAGAATACGGTCCATGCCCGATTCACAGAATGAGTTTTTTAGGAAAGATACTGAAATAATGAAATTAAGAAAAACAAAAGATATTGGTGTTGTCGGTGAAAAGATAGCATCAAAGCATTTGAAAAAAGAGAAATATAAAATTCTCGATAAGAATTATACAACTAAAACAGCAGAAATAGATATTATAGCAAAAAAGGATGAAACAGTAGTTTTTGTCGAAGTGAAAACACGAAAGCATAACCCGATGATAACCGGTTCATATTCTGTAAATGACACAAAGCAAAAACACATAATAAAAGCCGCTCAACACTATATATCAGCAAACAAAATTACTGCTGATTATCGTTTTGATGTTATCGAAATAGAGATGGATGAAAACTTCAAAAAATGTGTCGCAATAAATCATATTGAAAACGCATTTATCCAGAACGAAAATTACAGCAGATTTTAAGTAAAATTGCTTGTTAAACCTTTGACAATACGCCATATTTATAGTATAATATACATTTGAAATGTGATTGGAGGTCTTGGTATGTTATATAACAGTACTCAAAATAAAGGAGCAGTTGTTTCATCAGCAACTGCGATAGCACAGGGCATTTCAAAAGACGGTGGACTTTTTGTTCCGCAGAGTTTCCCGAAACTATCATTAAACACTTTAAAAAATATGCTTTTTATGACATATCAGGAAAGAGCAAAAATCGTCTTTTCCTACTATCTTACAGATTTTTCTGAGGATGAAATTGCCGATTGCGTTGACAAAGCATATACCAAAAAGAAATTTGATTTTGAAGAACCTACTGTTTTGTCATCGGTAAATTACCACGGCAATGAACTTAATATCCTTGAACTGTGGCACGGACCTACATCAGCGTTCAAAGATATGGCGTTGCAAATTCTTCCGCATCTTCTGACAAAGTCGATGAAGAAAACAAACGACGGCAAGACCGCGGTTATCCTTGTTGCAACTTCAGGTGATACAGGCAAAGCAGCCTTAGAAGGCTTCAAAGATGTAAAAGATACAAAGATTATTGTTTTCTATCCGCAAAACGGTGTCAGCCCGATGCAAAAACATCAGATGACAACCCAGGAAGGCAACAATGTCTATGTCTGTGCTATCAACGGTAATTTCGACGATGCACAAACCGCAGTAAAAACTATCTTCACAGACCCCAAAATGAATGAGATTTTAGCCGATAACAATATGATGTTTTCAAGTGCTAACTCTATTAACTTCGGTCGTCTGTTACCGCAGGTCGTTTACTATATCAGCGCATACTGCGATATGGTGAACAAGGGCAAAATAAACTTAGGCGATAAGATAAATGTCGTTGTCCCGACAGGCAACTTCGGTAACATCCTTGCAGGTTACTATGCCTACGAAATGGGACTGCCGGTAAATAAATTTATCTGTGCATCAAATTCAAACAATGTATTGACCGACTTTATCAACACAGGAGTCTATGATAAGAACAGACAGTTTTATACCACAATTTCCCCGTCAATGGATATCCTCGTTTCGTCGAATCTCGAAAGATTACTCTACAAATTAAGCGGCGATAACGACACTTTGACAAAAGAGTGGATGACAAAACTGAAAACCGATGGTAAATACGAAGTTACAGACGAAGTAAAAGAAAAAATGTCAAGCCTGTTTTACGGCAGTTTTTGTGACGATACAAAAACAAAGAGTACAATCTCCGAACTTTTCAATCGCTGTTCTTATCTTTGCGATACCCATACTTCGGTTGCTGTTACGGTATATAACGAATATGTCGCAAAAACAGGAGACAAAACACCATGTGTAATTGATTCCACCGCAAGCCCGTATAAATTTGCTAAATCCGTTTTAGAAGCGATAAGCAAAGACGACATCCCAAGTGATGAATTCGATATGGTAAGCAAACTTAACTCGGTAACAAAAGTCAGCGTACCCAAACCTCTCGCTTCGTTAAAAGGCAAAGTACCGAGGTTTAAAGATGTCACCGAAAAGGAAGATATGCAGGATGTTGTACTTTCCGCTTTGGGTATAAAGTAATGTCGCTTTATACAATAGCCGATTTACATTTGTCCCACGGCATTGATAAGCCGATGGATATATTTAAGGGTTGGCAGGATTATGAGTACAGACTCAAAAACAACTGGAACAAACTTATCACCGATGAAGACACGGTAGTAATCCCCGGTGACATTTCATGGGCGATGAAATTGTCCGAGTGCTATGAGGATTTTGCTTTTCTTAATTCACTAAACGGCAAGAAGATAATCGGTAAAGGCAACCACGACTACTGGTGGGTAACAAAAAAGAAACTTGATGATTTTCTTGCCGAAAACAATTTTTCCACAATCAGCGTTTTGTTCAATAACGCTTTTGAGGTCGGCGAATATGCCGTCTGCGGTTCACGCGGGTGGTATTTTGACAGCGAAGCAGAACAAGACAAAAAAGTCTTGCTTCGTGAAGTCGGCAGGATAAAAACTTCAATAGAATGTGGCTTAAAGCTTAATAAAACCCCTGTCGTATTTTTGCATTATCCGCCCGTCTTTAATTTGGGCGAATGTAAAGAAATCTTCGATTTACTTCTTGAATATGAGATAAAAGACTGCTACTACGGACATCTTCACGGAGTAAATACTCACAAACTTGCCACAGTCGGCGAGTACAGAGGAATTAACTTTCATCTGATTTCATCCGACTATCTGGGCTTTGTCCCGAAATTGGTCAGATGATTAAAATATTTTCAAAATTTTATAGTAATTTTTTCGTAATTATGCTATATTGTTACGAGTGATTATTAGGAGGAAAACAAAATGAGTTTAAAATCGTCAAATTTGACAGAAACAAACACCTATGAACTTGAGGTTGCAGTAGACGGAAAAGTATTTTCCGAGGCTGTCGACAAAGTGTTCAAAAAACAGGCAAAGAAAATCAATGTACCCGGTTTCAGAAAGGGTAAAGCACCCCGTGCCATTATCGAAAAAATGTACGGCGAAGATGTATTCTTTGATGATGCTATGCAGGATTGCTATCCCGCAGCACTCGAAGATGCCGCAAAAGAAGCAGGCGTTAAAATCGTTACCGTTACAAAGTTAGAGGCACAAGAGGTATCTATTGACGGCTTTACTTTCAAAGCAACCGTTGTTGTTGAGCCTGAGGTTGAAATAGAGAATTACAAGGGTATCGAAGTAGAAAAGAAATCTACCGAAGTTACCGAAGAAATGATAAACGAAGAAATCGAAAAAGTCAGAGAGCGTAACAGCCGTATGGTTACAGTAGAAGACCGCAGTGCTGAAAACGGCGATACAGTAGTAATCGACTTTGAAGGCTTTTGTGACGGTGTAGCGTTTGAAGGCGGAAAAGCCGAGAACTACAACCTCGAACTTGGTTCAAACAGCTTTATCCCCGGTTTTGAAGACCAGCTTGTAGGTCACAATACCGATGAAGAATTTACTATCGATGTAAAATTCCCCGAGGAGTATCAGGCTGAAAACCTCAAAGGTAAAGACGCTCAGTTCAAAATCAAACTCCACGAAATCAAGAAGAAAGAACTCCCCGAAGTTGACGACGAGTTTGTAAAGGATGTCAGCGAGAAAGAAACTCTTGAAGAATATAAAGAAGAAATCAAAGAGACTATCGCAAAACGCCTTGAAGACGAAGCAGAAAGAGCAATTGACGACAAACTTGTAGAAGTTTTGCTCGAGAATATGAAAGGCGAAATTCCCGAGGCTATGTTTGACAATGAAGTAAACACAATGCTTCGTGAATTCGATATGCGTTTGCGCTCACAGGGTATGGATATGACCACATACCTCAAGTACACAGGTATGGAACCCGAGGCAGTTAAGCAGATGTATAAGCCCGAAGCAGAGCGCAGAGTAAAAATGCGTCTTATCCTTGAGAAAATCGTAAAACTTGAGAACATCAAGCCTACAGAAGAAGATATCGACGCAGAATACGCAAAACTTGCCGATATGTATCAGATGGATAAAGATAAAGTCAAAGAAATTATCCCGGCAGAAAATCTCACCGAAGATTTGGCAGTAGAACAGGCTATGAAGTTCGTAAAAGATAACGCTGTTATCAAATAATTGCATAAGATAGAATATATTTGTCTATGATTTTATAGAAAGGATGAATTATATGAGTTTAGTTCCTTATGTTGTAGAGCAGACTAACCGCGGTGAGCGTTCTTATGATATCTTTTCAAGATTATTAAACGACCGCATTATTATGCTCAACGAAGAAGTAAATAACACAACAGCAAGCCTTGTTGTTGCTCAACTTTTGTATCTCGAAGGTCAGGACCCGTCAAAGGATATCAGCCTTTATATCAACAGCCCCGGCGGTTCTGTAACAGACGGTATGGCTATCTACGATACAATGCAGTATATCAAATGTGATGTTTCCACTATCTGTATGGGTATGGCTGCTTCTATGGGTGCGTTCTTGCTCGCAGCAGGTACAAAGGGAAAGAGATACGCTCTTCCTAACGCCGATATTATGATTCACCAGCCTTCAGGCGGTGCACAAGGACAGGCAACCGATATCGAAATCCATACTAACCATATTTTGCATACAAAGAAAAAGTTAAATGAAATTTTGGCAGCAAATACAGGTCAGCCTTATGAAGTTATCGCAAGAGATACCGAAAGAGATAACTTTATGACCGCACAGCAGGCACTTGAATACGGCTTAATTGATAAGGTAATCGAAAAGAGATAAATCACAAGGAGATTCGTATGGCTTCTAAAAAACCCGAAGATAATATATACTGTTCGTTCTGTGGTAAACCGCAGGAGATGGTCGGCAGACTCATTGCCGGCAATGGTGTATATATCTGTGATGAGTGTGTCGGACTTTGCATGTCTATCATTGACGAAGGCTACGAGCCGAAAAATGATGCACCTGCAGCAAGGAATGATGGACCTCTTAATTTGCTCAAACCGAAAGAAATCAAGGCTATTCTTGACGAGTATGTTATAGGTCAGGACGAAGCAAAGAAAACCCTTTCCGTAGCGGTATATAACCACTACAAAAGAGTTTTCGGTAAAGACAGTAATGTCGAATTTGCAAAGAGTAATGTTCTTTTATTAGGACCGACAGGCGTAGGAAAAACCTTGCTTGCACAAACTCTTGCAAAGGCTTTGGATGTTCCTTTTGCTATTGCCGATGCAACAACTTTGACCGAAGCAGGCTATGTCGGTGAAGATGTAGAAAATATCCTCTTGAAGTTAATTCAGGCGGCTGATTTCGATATCGAAAAAGCCGAGCGTGGTATTATCTACATTGACGAGATTGATAAAATTGCAAGAAAATCCGAAAATCCGTCTATCACTCGTGATGTCAGCGGTGAAGGCGTACAGCAGGCACTTTTGAAAATTGTTGAGGGTACTGTTTCGAATGTTCCACCGCAAGGCGGAAGAAAACATCCCCAGCAGGAGTTTATCCAGATTGATACAAAGAATATTCTCTTTATCTGCGGCGGTGCTTTTGACGGACTTGATAAGATTGTCCTCAAAAGGTTGGGCTCGTCAGTCCTTGGTTTTGAAGCAGATGTAAAAGATAAACAGGAACTCGAAGAGTCACAATGGATGAACGAGGTCGTAGCACACGACCTTATCAAATTCGGAATTATCCCCGAACTCATCGGCAGACTTCCCGTTATCACCGCCTTATCCGATTTGAGTGAAGATGATTTGGTTTCTATTCTTACCGAGCCGAAGAACTCTCTTGTTGCTCAATATAAACATCTTTTCGCTCTTGATGATGTTGAAATAGAATTCGAAAAAGATGCTCTTTACGAGGTTGCAAAAACAGCAAAAGAACAGAACACGGGAGCAAGAGGTTTGCGCGGTATTATCGAAAACCTGCTTACCGACCTGATGTTTGAAGTTCCGTCAGACGATTCTATTGAAAAAATAGTAATCACAAAAGATGTAGTAAACGGTAATGAGAAGCCGAAAATTTACCGTACAGGTCAAAAAAAGACGGTAAAAATTAACGCAGAAACTAAAAATTCTGCAGATAAAACCAAACGAATTAACGCTTCGTAAATTTTGGCTGTATGGTTTTCATACAGCCAAAGAATTTTAAGGAGAAGTTTATGTCATATACCCTGATAAATGAAATAACCTTACCTGTATTACCGCTTCGTGGGATTGTCGTTTTTCCGAAAATGATGCTCCATTTCGATGTAGGCAGAAAAAAGTCAATAAGAGCCATACATCAGGCGATGAACAATAATCAACTGATTTTCTTAAGTACCCAGAAAGACGCGATGAAATCAGACCCCAATGTCAAAGATGTGTTTGAAATCGGCGTTGTTGCAAAGGTTGTTCAGGTTCTAAAAGAGTCAAACGATACAACAAGGGTAGTTATAGAAGGTCAGTACAGGGCAAAGGTAATAGAGCCTGTTGAAAACAAAACCTGCCTTTGTGCAACAGTAGGCGAGATTGCCGAACCTGTTCATAGAAAAACCGTTCGCGAACTTGCTTTGATAAGAACGCTGAAAACACAGTTTGAAAAGTATATGGAACTTTCGCCGAAACTTCCGCCCGATATTATGTACAAAGTCGGGCTCTCGAGTGATTCTGGCGAACTGTGTGACTATGTAGCGGGAAATGTTATGCTTGACATTTCTCTAAAGCAGATGTTACTTGAAACCATAAACATCAGCGACAGAATAGAAGCCTTGATAGACGCTCTGCAAAACGAGATTTATCTTTTGAAGATAGAGCAGGATATTCTCGATAAAACCAAAGAAAAGATAGATAAATCGCAAAAAGATTACTATCTCAGAGAGCAACTGCACACTATCGAAGAAGAACTCGGCGAAGACGATTCTCCGTCTTTCGAAGCACATTCTTTGGCTGAAAAAATTCGCTCTATGAATCTTTCTGCCGATGTTGAAGAAACTCTCTTGAAAGAGTGCAATAAACTTGAAAAAATGCCGTACGGAAGCAACGAAGCCGCTGTTATCCGTACTTACATAGAAACCTGTATCGAATTACCGTGGAATATTTCTACAGAAGAAATAATCGACCTTCCAAAAGTCCGTAAACAACTCGACAAAGACCACTACGGACTCGATAAGGTTAAAGAAAGAATAATTGAGCAGTTAGCGGTCCGTAAATTAAGCGATAAAGCAAAAGGACAGATTATCTGTTTTGTAGGTCCTCCCGGTGTCGGTAAAACTTCTGTTGCTATGAGTATTGCAAAGGCCATCGGCAGAAAGTCAGCCCGTATCTCTTTGGGCGGTGTCAAAGATGAAGCCGAAATAAGAGGCCATAGAAGAACATATATAGGTTCAATGCCCGGTAGAATTATGTCTGCGATAAAGCAGTGTAAATCGAATAATCCTTTACTTATCCTCGATGAAATCGACAAACTTTCCAACGACTACAAGGGCGACCCGACTTCCGCTTTGCTTGAAGTTTTAGACAGTGAGCAAAACTTTGCTTTTGTTGACCACTACATAGATTTACCGTTTGATTTGTCAAATGTAATGTTCATAACAACAGCAAATGACTACGATGCTATTCCCACACCGTTGCTCGACAGAATGGAAGTTATCGAACTTTCGTCTTATACTGCAGTAGAAAAACTGAATATCGCCAAAAAGCATTTGATTCCGAAACAACTCGAAATCAACGGACTTACAAAAAAGAATTTTAAGTTGACCGATAAGGCGATATATGCCCTTATAGAAGGCTATACAAAAGAAGCAGGCGTGAGAACTTTGGAAAGAGTGCTTGCATCTTTGATGAGAAAAGCCGCTGTTTCAATAATCGAAAATCCCGACTCGGTTGTAAGAATTACCGATAAAGATTTAGAAAAATATTTAGGCCCGATAAAATATCTTAATGATGAAAAGTCAAAGAAGAATGAAATCGGTGTTGTAAACGGTCTGGCATATACATCTGTCGGCGGTACTTTGCTTCCTATCGAATGTGCTGTAATGCCCGGCAGCGGAAAACTTGAACTGACAGGTTCTTTGGGCGATGTAATGCAAGAATCCGCAAAAACCGCAGTTTCCTATATTCGAACTGTCAGCGAAAAATATGCTATCGACCCCGATTTTTACAAAGACTACGATATCCATATCCACGCTCCCGAAGGTGCTACCCCGAAAGACGGACCGTCCGCAGGTGTAACAATGGCTCTTGCTTTGTATTCAGCATTGACTTCTAATCCCGTAAGGTACGACTTTGCTATGACGGGCGAAATTACCCTGCTTGGAAAAGTTTTGCCGATAGGCGGCTTAAGAGAAAAGTCTATGGCAGCATACAGAGCAAAAATTAAGAATGTTATTATCCCGAAAGATAACGAAAGAGATATCGTAGAACTCGACACCGCCGTAAAAGAATATATAAACTTTATTCCCGTTTCATCGGTGGACGAGATAATTTCTCTTGCAACCGTAAAGACAAGAAAAATCACCAATAAAAATGTTGATGTAGTTATACAACCCCCAAAATCCATAGGCAAAAGGGTAGAGGTTACTCAGTAAGCGGAGGTTTTATATGACTGATTTTAACAAAGCAGAGTTTATCTATTCGGCAGGACTCTCAAGCCAATTAAGAGAATGTGATAAGCCCGAAGTCGTTTTTTCGGGGCGTTCCAATGTCGGCAAGTCCTCTTTGATAAACAAACTGACTAACAGAAAATCTCTTGCAAGAGTGAGTGCAACTCCCGGCAAAACCGCAACGATAAATTTCTTCGATGTTGACACTTTCTCGCTTGTTGATTTACCGGGCTACGGTTATGCAAAAGTCTCGAAAATCGAAAAGCAACGCTGGGCTGAACTTATCGAAGGCTATTTTGCTCAAAACAGAAGTATCTGTCTTGTTGTCCAGATTGTCGATATGCGACATCCGCCGACAAAAGACGATATAGATATGATTGACTTTTTGTTTTCAAACGGTTATCCTTTTATTATCGTTTTGACAAAATTAGATAAGTTGAACAAAACTCAAAAAGAAGAGAGAATCGAAAGTTTGATGTACGAACTTTCCGATTACGAAGGTACTATGCTGTTTCCTTTTTCCGCAGTTACCGCCGAGGGCGCTGACGAGATAAAGGTAACTATTGATAAAGCAGTAAATGACTATATGAATGAGGAATGAATATGAAAAAGACACCGTTTTTGTCGCTTGAAAAAGCACAGGAAATTGTAAAAGAAATCCCAACCCCTTTTCATATCTATGATGAAAAAGGTATCAGAGAAAATTGCAGAAATTTATACAAAGCATTTTCTTGGAATAAGGGATTTAAGGAGTATTTCGCAGTAAAGGCAACACCGAACCCCTATATTATGAAGATTTTGAAAGAAGAAGGATGCGGAGTTGACTGTTCAACTATCACAGAACTTGTTTTGAGTAAGGCATGCGGTTTTAGCGGTACCGACATTATGTTTTCGTCGAATGTTACCCCCGAAGAAGATATGCAGAAAGCCTACGATTTAGGCGCATATATCAATATCGACGATGTAAACTTTGTACCTTTCCTGAAAAGAGTTTGCGGCGTTCCGAAAACAGTTTGCTGTCGTTATAATCCCGGTGGCGTATTTCAACTTTCCGCCAGCGAAGACGGTGTTCAGGTTATGGACAACCCGGGCGAAGCAAAATACGGTATGACCGAAGAGCAAATGGAAAAAGCGTTTGTAGAACTCAAAGAAGCAGGCGCAGAGCATTTCGGCATCCACGCATTTTTAGCATCAAATACAGTTTCAAACGATTATTACGGCGAACTTTCCGGAATACTCTTTGAATTAGCCGTAAGACTAAAAAACAAAACAGGTGTTCATATCTCCTTTATCAACCTTTCAGGCGGTATCGGAGTAGATTACCGCGAAGATGAGCCGAAGACAGACATTATGTTTATCGGTGACTCTGTACGCAAGAAATTTGAAGAAATTTTAGTACCGAACGGAATGGGTGATATTTCTATTTTTGCTGAACTCGGTAGATATATGCTTGCTCCTTACGGCGGCATTGTTGCTACCTGTATGCACCAAAAACATATATACAAAGAATATCTCGGTCTTGATGCCTGCGCAGCAAATTTGATGCGTCCTGCTATGTACGGCTCATATCATCATATAACCGTTCTCGGCAAAGAAAACGAAGAACGCACAGAAACTTACGATGTAACAGGCGGTTTGTGTGAGAATAACGACAAATTTGCAATCGACAGAAAACTGCCGAAGGTCGAAAACGGAGATTTGCTCTTTATCCACGACACAGGCGCACACGGATTTTCTATGGGATATAACTACAACGGAAAGTTGCGCAGTGCCGAAGTTTTGCTCAAAGAAGACGGCAGTTTTTCGCTCATACGCAGAGCAGAAACAATGAAAGACTATTTTGCAACATTCGATTTCCAAGACGATTTCAAAATTGATTGTTAATTCTAAATTAGAAAAATAAATATGTAAAAATTAAGTGCTGTATCTTTAATAAGGTACAGCACTTTTGTATATATAGGTATTCAAATAAGGTGAAAATATAAAATTCAAAAATCGCAAAGCGATTTTCCCGAAACTCCTAACTCCTCACTCCTAATTCCT
Source organism: Candidatus Ruminococcus equi (assembly GCA_018065465.1). GTDB lineage: Bacteria > Bacillota > Clostridia > Oscillospirales > Acutalibacteraceae > Ruminococcoides > Ruminococcoides equi. The sequence continues at coordinate 19,098 of JAGHTC010000002.1, read as the reverse complement.
AACTTAAAGTAATTCTGTTTATTCCGATTTCTTCATCAAATTTTCTGTCTGCCTTGATGTCGGCAATCACTATCATAATCTCACAGGTAAGAGAAATTCTTGATTTTAAGAGATGTCCGCCGACAAGTTCGCCGTTCTTATTACCGCAACTGATATGCAGATGAACATAGGGAAGACCGTCTTTTGTGCTGATGTTTCCCGATAAAGCGGTAATCTCGTGATTACCCGTATAGCGGTAAGTTTCATAGTCGGATTTTTCTAAATTAAATACACCAACAGTAAAGTCATCTGTCGCACCGATTCCGCTGACACAACCGAAAGCAATTTCTTCTCTTTCTGCAATTTTGAGAATTTCTTCATTTATGTCCTCGCCTTTATCAAGTCGTGCAACAATCTTGTCGCCTAATCTTTTGTATTCCATAATTTCACCTCAAAATTATTTTATCATAAAAACAAGATGATATCAATATAGAATAAAAAAGCAAGCCTTACGACTTGCTTTTTTTGGCGGAAGCGGTGGGAAAGAAACATACCTAATATTATCTTTCGCAAAACTCCGCAAAACCGCATAAATACTGACTTTTACACTTTTTTGTTTAATTCTTTTTCGGAAACAAACAAGAAAAATAAAGAAAATTCTTGCACAATTCTTGCATTTTCAAGAGATTTTTTCAAGGATTTTTACGGCTCTTTCTTCTTCTCTTGGGTATAGGTGTGAGTAAGTATTCAAAGTCATCGAAATATCTGCGTGACCTAATCGCCTTGCAACTTCTTGAATGTTTATTCCCTCGTTACACAATACTGATGCGTGGCTGTGTCGGAAATCGTGAATACGAATATGTTTTAATCCTGCTTTTTTAGAAAAATTTGCATTTCTTTTTTCAATAGTTGTGTCGGGGAGTATAGTATCACCGCCACATACTCTAAAATCGTCTGTATAGGCTTTATTTTGTCTTTGAATAGAATTATACTCTTTGAGTATTTTGACAAGATTTAGGGGCATTTGTAAGTCACGAACAGACGATTTATTTTTAGGCGGTGTTTCGGAATAACCGCCTTTTGTTTTTTGTGTGATACTTTTTGTGATGTGGATAATATCTCCGTCAATGTCCGACCATTTCAAAGCGTTTATTTCGCCTTTTCTCATTCCTGTAAAAAAAGCAATATTAAAGAAAACATAATATCCGTAATCTCTTTGAGTTTTTATGCTTTCCTTTGCGACAGCGATATACTTCTTAAATTCTTCGGGTGTGTAGTAGTTTATATTCTTTTGTGTTGATGTGAAATATGCTTCACGGAAAGTATCAACCTTATCAAGAGGACTTTTTTGAATATACTCCATTTTAACCGCATAATTCAACATAGCCTTGAATGATTTTAGAATATTGTTTTTTGTAGTGACTTTATACTTCTTTTCGGACAAAGCATTTTTCCATTTTTGTATTTCTTGCATAGTGATTTTGGAAATCTTTTTATCCTTGAAATATGGCAAAATATGGTTTTCAATTATTGATTGTGATTTTTCAAGTGTGGTTTCTCTAACTTCGTATTTCTTTGATTGGCAGTAATCAATATATAAATCATATACTGTCATATTTTCTTCGGGTAAATAGTTTGTAGTTTCAATTTGAAGTTGCCTTTCAAGTGCCTTTGCTTCTGTCAAGCCGTAACACACTTTGCTTACTTGTTTATAGTTTCCGTGAATATCGGTAAAAGAAACAATTACCCTGTATTGAGTTTTTCCGTCTTTGATTTTCTTTGTTTTGTAAATCGGCATATAATCACCTACTATTTCAAACCTATCTGTGATTTTTCATATACTTTATTATTGATAAATTCAACTGTGCAATATTCATATTTGGATTTTCCATACCAAACATATATAGTTGATTTATTATCATCTACACTTACTTCAATAAAATCCACACCTTTTTGACCTCCGAAGATTTTTACAACTTCATCATAAGTCATACCCTTTTCGATTTTGTCATAATTTTTACTATTTATCGGATTCACAAAAATTGAAATAATGCTATCAAGACTAAATTCACTTTGACCTGTGCAGTTTTGGTAGCCGAGAATAATAATTATTGCGAGTGCCACAATTAAAATTATAAATAAAATTGCTTTGAAAAGTCCCTTGAAAAAGTTTTTCCTTTTTATCGACTTAACAAGTTTTGTCGCTTGTTCTTCGCTTATCGGATTTGAAACATTCGACACAGGCTCGACTTGTGGCGTTTGTGTTGCCAGAGTTGGATTATCTCTTTCGGGATAATAATTTACAGTTTTTTTCGGCTGTTCTGTTACGAGTTGTTCACTGCAATATTGACAGAACACGCTATCATCGGGTATTTCTTGACCACATTTTCTGCAATACATAATATTACTCCTTTTTTATAGTTTAATGTCTTGTAATTCGCCTGTTTCGGTATGAGCCTTTTCAACAGCAGATAAAGGCTCTGTTTTGCTTGGCTCTATCGGTACATTTGTTTCAAATGCTTTTGGATTTAACGCATCAGCGATAATTTGCAAATACTCTGCAATATCATTCAATGCATCAATAATTTGGCTAAATTCATTTTCATAGTTATTTTTGTCTTTCATAATAAATACTCCTTTTATTCTTCGATTTCTCTTATCAACAGTTTCGGGATGCCGAGAACAGTACATTGTTCAAGTTCGGCATCTTTTATTTTTTTAGGTGGGTAATTTGGATTTATCGGTACAAGCCGTAACCAATCTTCACCGACAGCATACTCTATTCGTTTGAGAGTACCGATGTCACCGTCATAAACAATTACACCAACTTGCCCACTATGATTTAGTGTTGATTGTCTTAATACAAGCACCTTGTCACCGTCTTGATACTTTGGGTACATACTATCGCCTGTGACTTTCAATACAAAAAATTCTTCTTTTTGTCTGCCTTTAAGGTATGAAAGCGGAATATCGACAGTATCACCCGACCAATCCTCAACAGCAGGGATAGAATATCCTGCACCAACTTCACCAATTACAGGAAATGTTACATAATCGCTTGTTATCCTCGGTGCAAAATCGTCTTTCCCATTGACGAGATAATCAACAGAAACACCGAAAAACTCCGCAATTTGTGGCAAGTATTTGTTATACGAACTTAACCTACCACTTTTCCAATCCGAATAAATAGACTTTTTAATATTCAAATATTCCGTCAGTTCGGATTGACTTTTTCCTTGTGAATTAAGCAGTTTTTGAATGTTATCTAAAATAGACAAAATATCACTCCTTTTTTTATGCAAATATACAAAAGTTCGTATTTTGAGAAAAAAGGTTGTAATATTCCTTGACATTTCGTAAAGTGTGAATTATTATAACAGAGGTGAGGCAAAAAGTTCGCAAAATACCAAAGCGAAATATTACGATTTTTTTAACTCGAAAATATGTCACCTTTTTTACTTGCAATATTATGTTGTCGGGAAACTCATAATATCATATTTTGTGAACTTTTGCAACACTTTTTATAAAAATTTATGAAAGGAGTTGTTATTTTGCAAACTTTCAAAGAGAAATGGACAGGAGTTCTTATCGGAAAAATGCACAACGAGGGCGTTACAAGTAGTGAACTTGCGAAAGAACTCGGTATTGGAAAGGCTTATGTGTCAATGATACTCAACGGACAAAGACACCCTGCTGATGCGGAAAAAACCTTTAACGATGCTTTCAACAAAATTCTCAAAGAGAGGGACAAAGGAAATGAAAATAGCAAGTATTGAAACTGCATTTAAAACTTACTGCGAAAACATTACTCTTAACCGAAAAGATGTTGAAAAACTTTTTGGTTGTTGTTCTACCAAAGCAAGAGAATTTATTAACGAAGTAAATGAAGAAATCACAAGACAAGGCGATATGCCTATTTCAAGCAGGGAAGTGCCGACAGATGTTGCATTTAAGGTTTGGGGATTGAGTATCAAAGATATTCAAAAGCGGTACAGAATGTTAAGCGAGGTATAAAAATGTTTGTATCAAAAGATAAAAAGCGGTCAATAATGCCGTTCAATTTGAAAAACACTTGTTACATCTGCCACGCACAATGCAAGACACAGGAACATCACATATTCGATGACATAAAACTTTGCGACCATTACGGATTGTATGTTGATGTGTGTAATGTATGCAACAGAGCCTTACATAGAGAGCCACAGCATTTTGAATGGTTGAAAGAACAAGGGCAAATGACGGCTATGACTTACTTTAAACTTACTCTTGCAGATTGGATTGAAAAATTCAAGGTAAATTATATGAGGAGTGATTAAGGAATGAATGTTTTAGTTGCTTGTGAAGAAAGTCAAAGAGTTTGCATTGCTTTCCGAGAACGAGGACACCAGGCATTCTCTTGTGATATTATTGATTGTTCAGGCGGTCATCCTGAATGGCATATCAAACAAGATGTTCTGCCTCTATTAAATGGAAATTGCGAGTTTGAAACTTGTGATGGAAATAACCACAAAATTGATAGTAAATGGGATTTAATTATTGCTCATCCACCTTGCACACGATTATGTACATCAGGTCAAAGGTGGTTGTATTATGGCGATAAAAAATATCGTTCCCAAAAAATATCAGAACAACAAAAAGCAATAGTTTTCTTTATGAGATTTGCATTTTGTGATTGTGACAAGGTCGCAATAGAAAATCCACAAGGTATTATGTCAACAGCATATAAAAAGCCCGATTGTATTTATAATCCTTATGATTTTGAGGGAGAAACAGAGTGCAAAAAAACTTGTCTTTGGTTAAAAGGCTTAACAAAATTGAAACCAACAAGAAAAGAACCTTTGCAGATTGACAAAAGAACGCAAGGGATATGGCAAGCACATTTTGACGGTAAATGTTACGCTTGGAATGACCCTAAAACAGCAAAATTAAGAAGTCAAACGCCATTAGGCGTAGCCAAAGCAATGGCTGAACAATGGGGATAAGGATGTGATAAATTGACAATATACGAAGAACAAATTTTTAGTCAAGCAAAACAGGTGTTCGGAAAAGAACATCAAATAATAGTTGCTATTGAGGAACTTTCAGAACTTCAAAAGGAACTGACAAAATTTTTGAGAGGTCAAGAAAACTACAAAGGCATATCGGAAGAAATTGCCGATGCTGAAATCGTAATCGACCAACTGAAACTGATATTTGGCAATCAAAAACAAGTTGATGAATACCGACAGTTTAAGGTTGATAGGCTATTGAAAAAAATTATAGGAGAGCAAAAGAAATGAAAAAAATCTTTGAACTTTTCAAAAAACTTTTTAAAAAACTTTTCAACAGAAAAAGAAAAAAACTTTTCAACAGAAAAAGAAAAGCAAGGACAAAAAAGGAAAAAATCAAAAAGACCAAAAAAGTTGATTTTTACAAGCAAACAACCCCTTTACTTATTGTATTGCTCGGCGTAATTATTTTAATTTGTGGAGCAATAGACGGCTTGCAATATTTCGGATTTGTGTCTATTCCGCTCATCATCGGCGGAGTATTTTGGTACGACCATAACGAAAAAGCAAATGAATGGCAGTATTTGAAACTTATCAAGAGATACAACTCATTGAAAAATGACTTTGACAGCCTTGAATGTATAACAAGGTCAACAGTAGAAAAATGCAGTTCAAGGATTGATGAGATTGACAAGTACAAAAAGCAGAATATCAAAGGACAGATTATCTACAAGAAAGGAAGTGCAGACAAGGAGTGAAAAAAACTACCGATGCCACATTTCCTGTTCGGTTACAGCAAGCGAGGATTGCAAAAAATATGACACGAAAAGCATTGTCAATCACAGCGAAATTGCCGTACTCAAATTTGGCAGGGTACGAAACAGGAAGATTGAGCAATCCAACGGCTGATTTTTTGAAGAAAGTATCTAAAACTCTTGATGTGTCTATTGATTGGCTTTTAGGTATGAATGAAAACGATGTGAACATCACAAAAAAAGAATACAAAAGGCTTATTCGACACGAAAAGACTTTATACAACATTAGATGTATTGCCGAAAAGGACAGATTAGTTGTAGGTGCTTTTAGCAAAGAAATATCAAATAACATTCGTTCGCTTTTGGATGATGTTGAGGACAAGGAGTGACAAAAACAATGGTTAATGTAAATGACCCCGAATATGTATCAAAGAAATACGGCTTGTGTCCTTATTGCGGTAATGCGATTTGTGAGGGCGAGGAATTTATTGAGATAGACAACAATGTTTACCACTCGAATTGCTTTGAAGATAGCATACATTCAAAAAGTGCAGAGCAACTCTGCGGACTATTCGACCTTAAAATTGAAAGAGCAGGGGATATTGAGTATGAACCCGAATATTACCCCGAATGATAAGGAGTAAAAATGATTGAAATTTACAGAGATAACTTTCAAAACTACAAGAGATATAACATACCAAAGGCACAACTTGTGATTGCCGATATTCCCTACAACATAGGCGAAAACTTTTACGGTAGTAATCCTATGTGGTATGTGGGGGGGATAACAAGAACGGCGAAAGTAAACTTGCAAAGAAATCTGCTTTTAATTCCGATTATCGTTTCAATATTGCAGAGTATTTCCATTTCTGCAATAGGCTTTTGAAAAAAGAGCCGAAAGAGAAAAATCAAGCACCTTGTATGATAGTTTTCTGTTCGTTCCAACAGCAACAAATGGTAATTGAACAGGCAAAGAAACACGGATTTAAGAATCACATACCGCTTGTATTTATAAAGAACTATTCGGCACAGGTATTAAAGGCAAATATGAAAATTGTAGGTGCAACTGAATATGCTTTGTTGTTATATCGTGATAAACTTCCGAAATTCCGCAACAAAGATGCAAATGGACAAGGACATATGATATTTAATTGGTTTAATTGGGAAAGGGACAGTAAAGATATTCCCAAAATACACCCGACACAAAAACCTGTTAAAGTGCTTGAAAAACTAATATCAATACTTACTGATGAGGGTGATACAGTTATCGACCCTTGCTGTGGAAGTGGTAGCACTTTGAGAGCCTGCCGAAATCTAAATCGAAACGCATACGGATTTGAGATTGATAGAAATTTCTATGACAGGGCAAAAAATGAAATGTTAGCAGAAGAAATGCAACTAAAAATTATATAAGGAGTAAAACTATGACATTACACGAAATTGACAAAAACATTCAAGCGATAATTGACAACGGATTTTCAGTTGATGAAGAAACAGGCGAATTGCTTTTTACGACTGCCGACCTTGACAAACTTGAAATGAAGCGAGATGAAAAGGTTGAAAATATCGCACTTGCATATCTCAACGAGAAATCATTTATTACGCAGATGAAAGAGCAGATAGACAATTACAAGAACCGTATCGAACAGCACGAAAAGAGGTTACAAAAAATTGCTAATTATCTTGAATTTGCGACAGGCGGTGAAAAATTTGAAACACCGAAATGCTGTGTAGCATATCGCAAGTCGGAAAGAGTAATCATATCAACGGACATTGACAAACTCCCAAAAAAGTATGTCAAGAAATCTATATCAGTAACACCCGACAAGATGAAATTAAAAGCAGACATTAAAAACGGTGAACAGATTGACGGTGTATCTATTGAGAGCAATCGCTCAATCATAATCAAATAATAAAGAAAGGAAATGCAAATGGGAAAAGCAGTTTTAGTTTACGGTAAAAGCGGTAGCGGTAAATCAAGAAGTTTGAAAAACTTTGCCGAAGATGAGATTTTTTTAATCAATGTAATCAAAAAGGATTTGCCGTTCCGTAAAAAATTCAAGTATGAAATAGCAACGACAGATTATGACAAAATCAAAAATGCTTTGTATAAAATGCCAACAAAAGTAGCGGTAATTGACGATGCAGGGTATTTGCAAACAAGTATGTTTATGAAAGGTCATTCGTCACCAAAAAAAGGCTCAACAACATTTGACCTATACAATAACATAGGTGATGAATTTTGGGGACTTTTGAACTTTATCAAAGACCAACTCAACGATGATGTAATCGTTTATATTTTGATGCACGAAACAAGCAACGATTATGGCGAGGTAAAACTCCGCACAATCGGTAAATTGCTTGATGAAAAAGTCTGCATCGAGGGACTTTGCACAATCGTTTTAAGGTGCATATCAGACGGTACAAGACACTATTTCAGAACACAGACAGACGGAAACGATATTTCAAAGTCGCCCGAAGAAATGTTTGACCTGGAAATCGAAAACGATTTGAAGTTTGTAGATGATACCGTAAGAGAATTTTATGGTATGAAAAATAATAAAAAATAAGGAGTAAATATTATGCAAAAATTAGACGGCTATAACGAGGCAAAAACCTATTCGGAGTTCAAAAGAATTGAAGTAGGCGGTTACATAGGTAAAATTTGTGATTGCATTTTGAAAGAAAATCGTAACGGCGGTGAAAGACTTGAATTTCTCATTGACATCACAGAGGGCGAATACAAGGACTATTTCTTGAATATTTGGAATAGTGACAGGGACAACAAAGACCGCAAATGGAAAGGTAAGTTTGTTCTGTTCGTTCCCGAAAAGGGCGAAACCTATTACGAGAGCAATCTCTCAAAGTTCAAAACTTATATGAAATGTATCGAGGACAGCAATAGCGGTTACCATTGGGAATGGGATGAAAAGACCTTGAAAGGTAAAAAGGCCGGTTTGGTATTCGGTGAAGAAGAATTTGAAACTGACGAGGGTACTTTAATGACCTTTGTAAAATGCCGATATTTCACTTCTGTTGAGAATATTCGTCAAGGCAAATTCCGTATTCCACAAGCAAAAACTCTTGGCAGAAGCGAAAATACGGAAAACGAGAGTGCATCTACAACTTCAAATGAAACAGTAGATACATTTATACCTGTTGAAGATGACGATTTGCCGTTCTAATAGCCTATGAACAGACGAGATATGGCAAGAATAAAGGCAATCGAGAAAAGGAACAAAGAAAGAATTTTATCGGTTTGCCCGACAGCGACAGAAGATAGCGGTATTTATTTTATGAAGCGGACAGACGGCACTCTGAATTATGCCTATGTAGGACAAGCAAAGCATCTGTTATCAAGGTTAGCAGGTCATTTGACAGGTTTTCAGCACATCGACCTGTCAATCAAGAAACACGGATTGTATGACAAAGACAAAAATCCGTATGGTTGGAATATCGGTTGTATGGAAGCACCATTAGACAAACTTGATGAATTAGAGCAGAAGTATATCGCTATGTATGGCAACGCAGGGTATCAACTCCGCAACGAAACTTTGGGCGGTCAAGGTGAGGGCAAAAAAGGAATAGATGTAGGCAAGTCACCGAAAACATACAAGCAAGGGGTACAACAAGGATATAAAAATGCTTGTAGAGATATAGCACATCTATTTTCTTTGCATCTAAACTATTCAGCAAAAAGAAATCCACCGACCAAAAATCAAGAAAAAGCATTACAGAAATTTGCTGATATTCTTATTCAATTTGATGAAAAAAAGGAACAGAAATGAACATTATTCGTGATGAAATCAAAAGCAGAATAAAGATGCCCGAACTGTTACGGCATTATGGGATTGACATTGTGCGAGGGCGTATCAAATGCCCTTTGCATAATGGCACAGACAGAAATTGCGGAGTGATGCCCGATTATATTCATTGTTTCGTTTGCGGTGAAAGTGCAGACCAAATATCATTTGTGATGAAACATTTTAACATTACTTACAATGAAGCAATCAGCAAAATCAACGATGATTTTTGTTTGGGATTGTCAACGGATAAAGTTGACCGCAGACAGTTGATTGAATATAGTCGCAGACAGTTTGAGAGAGAAAAAGAGAGAAAGGCAGAAGAAAGAAAACGGCAAAGAGTATTTGAAAAGTATCTTGATGCCGTTAGCCTGTATCTATTCTGTGACCGAATTATCAAATGTTCAAAACCTAAAAATGAAAGCGAAGAATTGAACAATGTATTTGTATATGCTTTACACAATTACGAAAGAGCGAAATATGAACTCGAAATTGCTGAAAGTGAGGTGATTAAAATAAATGGAAAATCAAAATGCTTTATCAACGAATGTTGAAATCCCCGATTATCAGTTGTGCGATTTTTTGGAAAGTGCCGAGCCTTATCAATTTGTTTATCAGTTCAAAGACAACAAATTCAATATGAAACGCATCCTTGCAAGAGTAAAAGAAGTAGCAACGAAAGTCGGATTTAAAAACTTCGTAACAACTTTTAATGAGTATTGTAAGGCTCAACAGACGAGCAAACTCACCTATAACAACTCAACACAATTTGAGGGGCAAGAAAAAGAACTGTTTTCGGGTGAATACATTTGCGATGAATACGGAATTGCGAAACGAGGTATCAACGGCATAGATATTATCGTTTGCCGTCACCCGATAATGCCTGTTCAAAGGCTCATAAACCTTGATACAGGTGTTGAGTGGCTGAAAATTGCTTATCGAAAAGGTAAAGTTTGGCGAACAATTTTAGCAGAGAAAACAACTATTGCATCAGCACAAAAGATACTTCAACTATCGGCTTCGGGAATTTTAGTTACCAATGATAACGCAAAAGAACTCTCAAAATATCTTCTTGAAATAGAAGAATTGAACTACGATAGCATACCCGAACAGAAATCAACAGGTCGGCTTGGTTGGATAAATGGCGAGTTTTCCCCTTATGTTGAGGGCATTTCCTTTGACGGCGAAAATACTTTCAAACATATTTTTCAATCGGTTAAAAGTGAGGGTAATCGTGATGTATGGGTTGAGGCTATGCGAAAAGTCAGAGCAGAGAAAACACCTGCACGGTTTGCTTTGGCATCAGCCTTTGCAAGTATCATTATAGAGCCTTGTGGATTATTGCCGTTCTTCGTACATCTATGGGGCGGTACAGGAGTAGGAAAATCTGTGTCGAATATGATATGTGCATCTGTATGGGCTAATCCCCGAATGGGCGAATACATAACAACTTTTAACGCAACTCTTGTAGGACAAGAAATGTTAGCAACATTCCTAAATTCATTACCGGTGTGCATTGACGAACTGCAAATTCAATTTTCAAACGGCACAAGGGACTTTGACAAGATTATATACCAACTCTGTGAGGGTGTCGGAAGAACAAGAGGAAGTAAATTCGGTGGTTTACAAAAAATCAACACTTGGCGAAATTGCTTTATCACAAATGGTGAACACCCGATAAGTAATTCCGCAAGTGGTGGCGGTGCTGTAAACCGAATAATTGAAATCGAATGTACCGAAAAAGTCTATTCGGATTGTGTCGGACTTGTAAACATACTTACAAAGAACTATGGCTTTGCAGGTCGAGAGTTTGTGGAGTGGCTGAATGATAAAGAACATTTAGACAGACTACAAGAAACACAGACAAAATTCTTTCGTGAACTTATTGATAGAGATTTTACCGAAAAGCAATCTGCATCGGCATCAGCAATCTTAACGGCTGACGAAATTGTAACGGAACTTATATTTCAAGATGATAATGCTTTGACGATAGAGGATATATCACCTTATCTCACAAGCAAGTCAGATGTAGATGTCAACAGCAGAGCCTACAATTACCTAACAGAACTTGTCGCAAGAAATAACAATAAATTCTACACAAATAACTTTGGCGAGTATCAAAGCGAAATTTGGGGCAAAGTCGATGACGGATATATCTACATAATTAAGTCTGTTTTTGACCGTGAACTGACAAACGCAGGTTACAACTCAACAGCGTTTCTATCTTGGGCAAAGAGAAACGGACTTTTGAAACACAAAGAAAACCGAAATACATTAGTGTCAAGAATAAATAAATCGGTAGTAAATTGTATATGTGTAAAGGCAAAAGAGGAAATTGTTGAGTTTTCCGATGACGATATATCCGATGATGACCTGGATGACCTGCCATTTTAATACCGAAAATATGATTTTATTTAATATGCACAAATAAAATTCAACAGCATTGTGCAGTATCTACAAAAAGTGTAGACGGTGTAGACGGTGTAGACGCTTTTTCAGATACCCCCCTTTATATAAAACATATAGAGAGAAACGAAAATCACCTAATTTTGCTCTCTCTGTGTGTTCCCTATAAGGAAAAACTTAAAAAAACCGTCTACACCGTCTACACATTTGCATAAATCCGCATAAACACTATATTTTTAGCGTAGACACTTTGTAGACGATGTAAACACAATAGAAAAAAAGGGAAATTTTAATGGAACGCAAAAATTTTATAAATCTTTGTCGTGTAACCGCCACAAAACCTAAATCGGTTACGGTTATGTATAACGGCTCAAAATACTACCCCATATCATTACAAATTTCATTTACAAATGAGGGTGAATGTAGGAACACGGCAATACTACAAGACACAAAACAGGGCAAATGCCTTGTATATGCAAATATAAACGAAATAAAGGAGTGATTTTATGATACACGAACTCAAAATTAAAAAGAAATATTTCTACGACATTATAAAAGGAATAAAAAAATTTGAGGTCAGAAAAAATGACCGCAATTTTAAAGTAGGAGATTATTTAGCACTAAATGAATTTGAGGAAGATTATACAGGCAGGAGTTGTTTAGTTAAAGTCATTTATTTATTAGACAATCCCGAATATTGCAAAGAGGGGTTCGTAGTTATGGGAATAAGGAATTGCGATGTTAACTAAACATTTTAAGGTACAAAAAGGAGTGATTATATGACAAAAGAAGAATTTGCAAGAAAAATAGCGGGTTTGGTTGAAAAACATATATTAAAGTGTTTTACCGATAAAATAACTACAACAAAATTCGAAATGAAAATTATCATAGACGGCGGTTTCGTTAAAATGTCCGACACACAAGAACATTTTTCAATTAGTGAGTTGAATAAGGAGTGAAAATAATGAGCAAATATGAAGATTTCAAAAACAATGCGATAGAAAAATACGAATTTCTGAACAACGGAATTGATTTTAATGAAGATGGAAGTTTTTCCGCTTATATAGAAACAATGGTTCAGACCGTCAGCAGTCAATCTGAAGAATGTGTCTTTAATGAGATTATCAAAATTGCACAGGAAAGCGGAACATCGGAACTAATACTAATAAACAAAGAAAAGATTATTGAGATACTACAAAAGCAGATACCGAAAAAACCGATTTATAAATTGAAAGCGTGTGAGAATGAATATTATGATTGTCCTACTTGTCATCAGTATTTGTGGTCGGATTTTAAACAAAGAAGATGTCAGCATTGTGGTCAAGCATTAGATTGGAGTGATGAAAAATGAAACAATTAACCGATGAAGAAATTATTGAGGCATTGGAACTTTGTGTAAAGGCAAGATGCAGTAAAAATTGTTCGTATAAAAACATTGGTAATGCCAATTGTATAAAGAACATAATAAAAGATTCTCTTGACCTCATCAACCGCCAAAAAGCGGAGATTGAGAAATTAAAAGAAGAAAATAAAATTCATCAAGAACTATTGGAACACGAAATAGGGTCCAGGATAGCACTTCGGGTTATGTATGATAATTTATCCAAAAATATAAAAACAGCCAAATCCGAAGCATACAAAGAGTTTGCTGAAAGGCTATGTGAGGGCAAAGTTTCAAACGACAAAACTGTAATTGAAGCAGAAGTTTTATTAAAAGAAATGGTAGGTGAGAAATAATGCCAATGTGTATAGAATTTAGAGGAAAAAGGAAAGACAACGGAGAGTGGGTATATGGTTATTTGTATATAACTCACAATGGCGAATATGAAATAAGTAATTACGATGCAAAGTATAACATTGAACGGATGACACATATTGTTATTCCCAAAACCGTAGGTCAGTACACAGGATTGACCGATATGTATGGAAATAAGATTTTTGAGGGTGATGTTGTCAAGTGTACAGATGAAATAAATGATTTTGAGTTTATGGCTGTTGTATTATTTGGTAATCCAAACGCACAGTATAATTGGGGCTTTCAACTCAAACAAATAAGTGGCGAAAAGGCAAATACTAATATTTTGTTATGGGTTGAAATGGAAGAAACAGGTGCTTTTATTGAAGTCATTGGCAACATCTTTGATAATCCCGAACTTTTGAAAGGCGGTGAGGTGAAATAATATGAAACTTGAAGATTTTAAAAATATGGTCGAAACTCGATTAAAAGCCGAGAGCGGAAACGCAACAGAAAAATCTTTTTTACTTGAAGCGTATCGAGTTGCTGAAGAATTAAAGCAAATGAAGCAGGCGGATGACAAGGAAAAGATAAATCAAGAAGAAGCGAAAACAAATAAGACAGATTATAATGCTGTTGAGCAGAAGCGAGTTGCAACGATTTTTGATTATGAGAGGATGTGTATGAGTTTTGAAGGTTGTGATACTTGTCCTTTGTCAGATTATAATAATGGCGAAAAAGTAAAGTGTGATGTTTTTATACTTAATAATTCTGACAAAGCCAACGAAATCATTTTAAAATATCTTGCCGAACACCCTGCAAAAACATATCGACAGGATTTTTTAGAGAAGTTTCCAAATGCACCCACACATAATGACGGTTATCCTGTTGTTTGTGCTTACAATATATACAATGATAGTAACTTTACTTGTGAAAATAGTTGTGTTGAATGTTGGGACAAGGAGTGCAAAGAAGATGCCTAAAAGAAGTCAATATCAAATGACAAGTAACACAAAAGTCACAAAGAAGTATAAGATTGCAGAATGTAAGAAATTTAAGGAAAGACCTTTGCACGAAGATACAGAGTTTCTTGTCTCTATATGGCACGGCAGAGGTGATAGCGTAATTGAGATTGCTTACATACTTCAAAGACCGATAAAGCAAATTGAAAGAATACTTGCTGATGCGAAAGAAAGCGGTATGTACGAGTATCATAACAAACTGCACAAAATTTATGTTCAAGACAGCGAGAGTGGTTATTTCAAATACGAAAAAACTTATCAAGGGCGAATAATGTATCACAACAATATGATTTAGGCAGGTGAAAAAATCAATGGCAAAGAAAAGCGGAATAGAGCAGAGAACCAAACAATTTCTTTCAAATGATGTTGAAGAAATTGAAAGTCGGCAAAAAGGACTTGCTTTGATGAGATATTTGTCACCCGACCTTGAACCGCATCCCGATGATAGTAAGTTTATTGCCGAAAAGAAATCACAACTTGCAACTTATCTCGAAATTTGCGAGAAAGCGGATATAAAGGCAGGTGCTATGGGTTCATATCGTGCTATGGGCATCACAAAGCAGATTTTCTCGAATTGGTTAAAAGGTCGTGACGGTGCAGAAAAGCAAAGACTTGCAGAAAGTATCAAGAGTTTTTTCGGTGGGTTAAGAGAAAATCAAGCGTTAGAGGGACAAGTCAATCCTGCTGTTGCTATCTTTTATCACAAGAACTTTGACGGTATGGCTGATTTCCAAAAAGACGATATGGAAACAGAGGATAGTTTAGGTGCAGAAATATCTACAACCGAACTTGCAGAAAAGTACAAAGATATTTTAGAGGAGTGATTATGTGAAATGTCCGTATGCAGTAAATAGAACTATTCAAACACAATGGACTTACGAATATGACGAAGAGGGCAGACAATGTGCAGGAAAAGAGGTTTCAATCAATAAAGCCAGTTTTGTTGACTGCGAATTGACATCTTGCGGTGCTTATCAAAATGGCAAATGTTGTTATAACAAAAGGAGTGATGATTGATGCAGAAAATCAGTAAAGACGGAAAAGTTAAATGTATCGCAGAAAGCGACTATTCGAATGATATTATAAAGTCAATGCGAAAAGCGGGATATAAGGTTGAGCAAGTTAAAATCAAGCAGAAAGGAAAATAAATCAATGGCAGACTACAAAGAAATTGAAAAGAAGATTGATGAATTGCAAAATCATATTAAGGAAATGAGCAGAACGGTAGCAGATTTAAGAGCAGAGTTTTTCTTCTTAAAGATACAAGAAAGGGAAGAAAAGGGGGCAGAAAGCGATGAATGAGCCTATTCCAAGCAAAGAAGAAAGATGTAAATATTTCATCTACAAAGGACTTGTCGGACACAAAATCAAAAACAGATGCAGAAAGAACGGTTTGCCCTGTGTCAACAATGGAAAAAAACAAGGCTGTTCGGTATTTGAAAGTGAGCGTTTTCATCCGTCAAGACTTGAAAAAGAAAAGCCAAACGATAAAATGATGTAATATGTGCCTATTTTGCCGATATTTAGCCTGTATTAGATTTTTATATAATATTAGAGTAATTTATTATTTAAAGGTAAAAATGCGAAACAGGGCAAAATAAAAGCAAAATAAAAGCGTATCAAGAATACATAATAAAACAGGCAAAGAAAAAACACCCATTTTTTTATGGGTGTTTTCTTTATGTTCTTTTATTGTCTGATTTTCTTCGGTATTGCCTGTTCCCAAAACCGGCACCGTTTTTTTATTTCAATTTCCGGTGTCAATGGGATTGCGATTTTGGTATATCCGCATCCATTCCGTAGGATGCCTTGTCCGTATCGTGGCAGATTTTCTGCCCCTTTGATTTCCAATATCTGCCGAGATTGTACCGCAGACATACACCGCAAAGCAACGCGAGTTGTAAAATTTTCAATTATGTTCGCTGGGATTGTTTGCTTGTTCGGGCATTGAGTACAACATATTAGTTGTACCTTGCAAGCACGACCTAACAAAGCAATTTTTTGTAATTGATTTTTAATGGTATTTTTATCTGTAAGTAATAAGTCGGCTAATTCGTCAACGACGATATAAAGAGTTGAACCGTCAAAAGTTTTCTTTCCTTGTAGAGCCATTAGATTATATCTTCGCTTCATTTCGTAAATGCAAGCATCCAATAAATTTATAGTTTCTTGTAATTCGGTGCAATATGCCAAAGTGTGGGGCAGGTGTTTATAATTTGCGAGTTCGACATACTTTAAATCGATAAATGCAAATTGTGCCTTGACTGGTGAGTGTTTCAAAATGGAGTATATACACGAATTTAATAATACAGATTTGCCACTACCTGTTGAGCCTGCAATAAGAAGATGACCGTTTGCGGTCATCTCCTCGCAGTCCGTCCAGTATTGCATAGGCGGTATATTGTAAGAAATTAGTTTATTTTTCATATAATTTACTCCCCTTTTAAATAATACCGTTTTCGGTAAACTCTTTAATAAGTCCATACCGTTTGCCCAATTTGTAAATATAATCTTGAATAGTTGCTATTTCTCCATAACTGATAGCGACATCGGAAAGACGATACATAATATCAACGGCTTTTTCTCTTGCTCTGTCTTTTTGGTTCTGATAATTGTTTTTCATACTATGCAACCTCACTTTCTGATAATGGAATTATAATTTTGTCGGTGTTTTCATCAATGGGAATTATTTTCCAATCCCCCGAAATTTGAAAATTTCCAAAAGCCGTAACAATAACAATATTGAAAAAATGGTCATAATAATATGTAAGTTCTGCGTGCCTGCAATATTCAACTAATAAAGAATTTGGCGAATAGTTTTCTGTTTTGCTTTTGATAATTTCAGCGTTGAAAGAACTTTTTGTATTTTTCATAACTTCACCGCCTTAAACAAGTTTATAAACAATATCATAATAAAAATTAGTATTGAAATAGTCAACCATTGAGTTGCTGTCATTGTATCTGAAAGATTTTATAATATCGTGAATATAATTCAAACGATTTAACCCTTTTTCGGTTAAAATCTTTTGGTTATGTTCTTCGTGAAAAATGCTAAAATCTTTTAGGTAGTTATCATAGGCTAAACGCAAAGCCTCAATTTCAATACCCTTTTTAAGTATTTCATCTTCGAGGTTTTGCCATTCGTCAAAGTTTATGCGGTCAACATATCGAGAGCCGTAACTCGTTAAATCATTTGAATAATAACTAATATCATTATAATAAATAATATCAGAAATTTTTGTTTCTTTTTGGAATTGTTTAAAAGTTTTGTATTCATCTGTTGAGAGTGAAACCGTAAACTTGAAAGACATCCCGCCCGAATAACTGTGTTTTTTAACTGTAACGCCTTTTAAGCCACAGGCTTTAAACGCTTTTTTGAAACAGTCAGAGGAATAATCGAATCTATTTTCGTTTATTCCGTCTGTTCTTGTTGCACCCATATAACCATCCGAAAGGATAACGCCCGTTGAAAATTCTTCGTTTTCGCCCTCATTAGATAATATATCAGAAATGACTATTTCATCAGCGAAACCGTACCAACATTTTTTAACTTTGTGCCACCTGAATTTTAATTCTTTTAGGGCTGTTCGGATAGCCTCTGACGGCTTGCCATCGAAATAAATTTCTTTGCTTTTAAACTTTTCATTCTCTTTAATTGTGTAATTCATTTTCAAAAATCTCCTTGTAAAATAATTTTTAGTGTGTTATAATACAAGGAAATAATACTCCTTGTATTATTTTTGTTTGGGTGTCGGTGTCCTTGCTCGGTCAAAAGTTAGGATGCCGACATTGTTTTTTTAGTTTTCTTTTTCTTTGTCTTGCATTAGCATAGCAAGCCGGTAGTATTTTTTAATTCTTGTGTTCTTCGGTTCATTTGCCGTGTCAAGGTCTTGTATAATATCCTTGTCGGTGTCCTTGTTCAATTTCAAAATCAATCTTTTTATATGTTCTTTCTGCCATTTTTCTTGGTGGTCGTATTTGCCTATTTTTATCACTCCTTTATATAATCCTCATATAAATCAAAATTCTTATTAAAAATAGAAAGATTTATTGCGGACGATTTTAGGTCTATTTTTTCGACATCTGTTGGATTTACGATTTTATAGGCATATTCATCGGTATTGATTTTCAGCACATATTCAACGGCTGATTTTGCCATTGTTTCGCTGTTGTCAATAAGGCTGTGAAGATAATCTTCATCAGCACGATAAAAAGGCGGATTTTCATTCTCTTTGGTAACAGAAACAACTTCAAATAGGTTTTTTGCTTTCCATTCCAGTTTGTTGGTGTTGTGATTGTACTCTTTTTTGAATTCAGCAACATATTTCATAATTTAAACTCCTTTCGAGGTCTTATCGGCGACCCCAGCCGTATTTTTAATATATAGGGTTTACCCTACAAGTATTAGTA
>JAGHTC010000095.1 GCA_018065465.1 Candidatus Ruminococcus equi | reverse complement strand
ATCATTGCGCATCTTGATAGTCATTATTGTTTTATCGCTCATAATCTTAATATGTTGCAACTAAAATATAATGTCGGGGAAGATTGCTCAACCCCGACATTTTCACTTTTTTCACTTTTTTCAGTTTTTTCAGTTTTTTCAGTAGTGCTACTCAATAGCCACTATGTTCATCCACTCGCCACCATACATATCGATGTATGTTTGGAGGTGTTCTGGTGCAACGTGCAATGTACAACTGCTCTTATAGTTGAAATAACCGAGTGAACCAAGTTGGTTTTGGTATTGGTCAGTAGTGCCATCAAAGACTATGTCACGGAGGTTAGGGCAATTCGATAACAAAGCAAAACTGCTATAATCGGTTAGGTCTTTCAACTTACTGATGTTAGCGTATACAAGATTACCGCAATTATTACAAAGGTTTGAACGTAGTGTTGTCAAGTTTGTCAAATTAGTGAAATCGACTCTCTCAACCATTGAATATGACAAGAAATATTCACCAATCGTTGTAAGCTGCGACCACTGACCAGCGGTTGGTTCAAATGTGCGAATGTCGGCGTTATACAATACATTGTTCTCTATTGTTGATATATTAGGTAGTTTGTCAAACATCCAAGAATAATCATTGAGTCTTGTCGTATTCATAAAGCTGTCTTGCAACATAGTTATGTCTGGCATCACATTCTTCACCTCATACTTTGATAGTTGTGGAGTATTACTTACAACAATAGGCAGTCTGTCACCAACAAACTCGTAGAAATTAACACCAGTTGTTTCGCTTATGTATTTGTTACCAACAGCGAAATCTTCGCTATTGTTTGAATATGGCTGGCACACATTGTTGAAACTTTCATAGAATGTAACTTTCTGCGA
This sequence comes from Candidatus Ruminococcus equi, assembly GCA_018065465.1. GTDB lineage: Bacteria > Bacillota > Clostridia > Oscillospirales > Acutalibacteraceae > Ruminococcoides > Ruminococcoides equi. The sequence goes on along the minus strand of JAGHTC010000095.1, from coordinate 5,274 downwards.
ATATGCCACCTCTATGTCGAGTCGTTTAGGCTCGTTTGGTACGACATCCATACGAATGACCATTCCATCGGTAGGTGTGCTTGTAAGTTGGCAAGTAAGGTCTGGTCTATCCCAAGGGTAGAAATCGTTGCCGTACTCGTCCTTACACTCAACTACTGCCATATTGGCATACTTGAAATGTCCGAGTCCGATTCCGTCATTGAACCATACGTTGTTGAGTTGTGACACCCAATTACTGAACACAACATATACATAGTCGCTCGTGATGCCGATATGCCATTGTGCAATATCAGTACCATCACCATTTCGGTACTCAACAATGAGTTCGTCACCTTGACGCTTGATATAACAATCACCATACTTTTGTGACATAAACTGACCATTGGAGTAGTTTGCAAAGTTGATGCAGTTCCAATTACTGCCGAAGCCGCTGTTGTATGCTTGGCTGTTTGCCACCCAAGTATAGTTGACACCTTGACCACTACGTTGACCACCATCAATGATTGGTTCAAAGAACTTGTTTGTTATTTCGTTGTAGTCAATAGCACCCCACATATTATTAAATTCGAGGTATGCTACATTGGTGTATGAAACACTCTCTTGACCAACTATTGACTGGAATGTAGTTGTGCTTACGCTTGGAGTGAAAACGTTTCCGAAATCAGCACCGGGATATTCTCTCACGTTGTACTTGATGATGTTTCTGTCATCATCATCGGAAAGCATAATCAAGCCTTGCCACGGATTGCCGTCTTGGTAGTTAGCAATTGACCAAATAGCAGTATCATTGACACCGCCACCTTGGTATTGCTGATTGTATGATGTGTCAAAGTCAACAATTGTGAAAGGCTTTGCCTTTTGTACACGCCAAGGGAGTACAGAACCGATTGTTCCCTCACGCTGTGGACAAACGATGTTGATTGCATCATTAGCAACGATATTTACACGCTTGTTACCACCCTCTTGTACACGCTCCATTATTGCTGTGAATGTGGTTTGGCTGTCTCGTAGCATAGACTCTGTAACAACACGAGGATTGTCGGTGTTGCCGTCTGACCATCGTAGGAACTTATACCCCTCTTTTACAGCGGTGAGTACACCACGACTCCAATCAACACCATCGCTATCGTAGTAGTAGTTAGCATACAACCACGTAACAATATCAGTACCACTCTCATCAACGAGTTTGATGCGGACATCTTTCATTTCAATTCTATTGAAATCAATACCACCCACATAATAATCTGCATCGATGTTCTCTATTGTGTATGGTAGAGATATGTAACCAACAAACTCGTCGTTTCTACGGAGAAAAGCGTGGTCTATTCTGTATGGCACTACACCACCAAAACCTCTATGTAAATCACAACCTATCGTAGTGGAAGCACCCTCATAGAAAGTTCCGGCTCCAACAACACTAACAAGGTCTTGATATTTGCTGTCGATAATTTCAGTAGTCACTCTGTATGTTGGTATCTGTTCAACTACTGCCGTATATTCCTTATCTGCATCAACAACAACTTGTCTTGGGTTCTCAATGTTGCCGTCATTCCAAGAAACGAAACGAAAGCCTTTTTCTGTAACTATGCCGATGCTTGCAGTAGTGTCCTCTTCATAAGTACCGCCACCGATTGCCGTTGAGTGTTCGTCAGCGGTAACGCTTATCGTATGTGTTATGGTCGTAGGTGTGGGTGGTACTGGTTCGCATATTGCTGTGTAGGTCTTATCACCCTTAACAATGACGTAGCGAGGATTGAATGTATTATCGCTTGCATCATCATCCCAACGCACAAAACGGAAACCCTCTTTTGGTTGACAACCTATGAAAAGCAGAGCATCCTCTTGTGCCTTATCACAACTACCAGCGACCGATGCCATTGAAAAATCGGTTTGTACATTGATGTAATAGGCATTTGGGCAAGGTGGACAAACACCCCTTACGCTCTCTCGTGTGGAATAGGTGCGTTCAGCAGTAGCGACCTCGTATCGTGCCACTTGATTTACATAAGCAATGTTCTGGCTAACAAGCACCTCATAGCCGTCATCATCATTGAAAAAGAATCTGTACGACCACTCACCGCCATATAGTACACTTGCATCAATGGTAACTTTAGCAAATGTTGTATGCTCTTCAACATCCTCTATTGTGATTTTCACAATGTCATTGGTGGTCTTGTTCTTAAACACACCAACGAGAGTTCCTCCAATAGGGCGTATCAAAGCAATACTTATAACTTGACTTGACTCGTTTGTAATTATGTTCATATATATGTGATTATTATGGCTTAAAATATAAAGGCTACCCATCATTAGGTAGCCTTTCTTGATTTCTTCAATTCTTCAAGTTCTCGCTTCTTTGTTATGACTATGTATGACACAATGTTGAACACCATCACGACACTCATATTCAGCGTGTTTGTAATTGTTTCGTTTGTTTCTCGACAGAAGCAGATAATAAACGGTAGAACGCCAAAGCTCGCTCCATTTCCTTTCTCTGCTTTTCCGTCAGTTTCCCCTTCTTCATTGTCTTCTCCATCTGCTTCATCGACTTTATTGAATAACGCTGGAAAAGCTCGATGAATCTCGTCCAGCAACTCACGAAAAAACTTATGCAAGCACGAGCTGTTACAATATCAACTGAATCAAGATATTCGGTATCGTAGCCGTCACTATAACGATGTCCACTTGGGATGAGAACGCACCCAACCATTCCACGAATATCATCTTGTAATGCGAACGATTGGAAATCTTGGTATTGGGCAACGGTTATATCTGCAACGTTTGAGCAGAACTCATACTCTACATCATTAATTTTGTACTTACTATGAGGTCGTTTTGTCGGAACATCATCGCTCATAAAACCCAACCCATTCACCATAGCATTGTATGTCGTGATTGGTACTTGGTTTATGTCGCACTCATAGACTACTGACAAAATGTCACATAGTCTGTCAGTATCATCGTCGTATTCACGCTCGTTAATCGCCTTCAATTTAGCGAACTGCTTCAATGTAATGTCGCTCCATTGCTTTTTGTACTTGCTGTTAAACATAACTAATCTTTCTGTGTTGTTTGAAATTGTAATATGCGAGTGCCATTGCTATAACCAAGTCATCGTGAACGCCGGAGTGTCCGTTGTAAGTTATCTTGCCAGTTGGGGTCTTTTCCATTTCATAACTTGACAACTGCAACATCAACTCGTTATCGTTCAAGATGGTCAACTCACCATTATTTATCGCAACTTGTAACGACTCTATTATATCACGCTTGGAATCGTTGCTTGTATTGAACTCTACAATGCGACAAATGCCCTTTAATCGCTTTTTGAGTAGGTCGAGGTACACACTACCAATAGAGTTGCGTTCTGCTACGAGAGTGGCTATTCTGTGCCTTTTAACGAGCATTACAACCTTGTCTATGGTTTCGGTCGTACCAAGGTCGTTCCAATGCTCACAAGCGACCATTTCGTGCATCTGGTTGAACGCTACAAAGGCAGTATCATCGGCATTGTTTCCACTACCCCAATCGAGTCCGGCTACATTGCCGTCCATAGTCGAGTATGTGTTTGTAACGAGGTGTGAGAAATCACCAAACACATCACCGCTCATATCTAACCACTCACCAAGATATTCGGACTTGAATAGGTTGGGTGGAGTGGTTCTACGGATGTCTGCGAGCTGCTCTTCCGTTATGAATGGGTTATCCTCAATCTTCCATACGAAATGCTGTGCGTGTTCGTCTGTGCAGTAGTGGTAGAATGTACCTTGTTTGAACTTGGGTGTGGAAACATATATTATGGTGCAGTTGCTGACATTGGCATAAGGCTTTGTGATAGCGAATATATCATCCTTGATTGAGGATGCTTCGTCATAGACCAACAGACCGCTACAAGTATAACCACGCAATGTTTCCTCTGCTTGTTCAGCCGAGAGGAAACGTATTGTGGACTTATTGCAGAACGTTATCACCATATCTGACTTGTTACCCTCACAGACTTTGCCGAGGTTGTCAACAATGGTCTTAAATTGGTTTTGACATTGTTTGTAGGACGGCTCGAACAAGATTGACTCCGTGCCGCTATGAGTGAGTGCGAAATATGCGAGCAGATTGCAGATGGTGTAGCTCTTTCCGCATTGTCTGGGTGCAATGACCGACACACGCTTGCCAGTTGGATTTGCAATCACATAATTCAGCAAGCGTTTTTGATATATTGTCGGTGTATATAGTTGCACGTTAATCTTCATCTGTCTTTCCAAAGGTAACATTTATCTCGCTACCACTCACTTTGATGTCTTGTTCTTGTTTCTCGCTATAACCCTCATCTTTACCAATTGTCTTGAGTATAAAGCGTGCAGCATCGAGGGAGTTCGATGAGTTTGAGTTTACAGCCCTCATAACGGTTCTCTCGCTCTCCATTATCATTCTCTGCCTACCCTCTTGCCGTGCGTTCTCTATGAGTTGTTTCAACATTGGGTATTTGCGTTGCCACACCATCATTCGACTATACGAAATGTCAAGTTCATCGCACGCCTTGTACAATGACCCATAGCACTCCACAATGGTTGAGAACAACGTGTCGAGGTGCTTATGTCGTTTTATGGTCTTAATCGTGTACTTCAGTGGCATTTTCCTTTTCCTCCTTTTTCAATTTGAGCGTCTCTGTACGCTTTGCGGATTTCTCCAGATTCTTCATCTTCTCGTAATACAAATCGTGAAGTTTCTTCAACACTCGCAAACGACACGCCGGGCAGTTATAGCCATTATCGTGTGTACCCATTATGTCGTTGTAGATTCCGAACACCAGCTTTGCGTCATTTTGAGTCATACCAGCGGCTACGTCCGTAACAGCAAGGTTCATTTCTCTCTCAAACTTTTTGAGAGTGTTGTATTCTTCTGTGGTTAACTTTCTCATATTCAATATGTATCGTTTTATGGTTGTATAAAATATAAAGTCTCGTAAAATATAAGTTATTTCAACAAACCGATTAACTTATTGATAATCAGCTGTAAAAGGTCGTATAGGAATATCACAATGTGTGGTATCACACTTGCGAACACAATTGCGATTGTAAGGTTGAGTATGTCGAAATTGTTCGTGAAGATGATAAACACCAATGCCGTCCACCACGACATACACAATGAACAACCCAAAGGCTTTGGAACATCGTGGTGTTTCTTCATACCAAACCATCGAAGCACCATATTATAGATTTCATCGACTGATTGTGTAATGTCGATGAGGAATGTGTAAAAAATGCAGATTAGCATTATTGT
>JAGHTC010000051.1 GCA_018065465.1 Candidatus Ruminococcus equi | reverse complement strand
TTTATAACTTTAGTGGTATTATTTATTTAGTGGGGGAGGATGTGAAAATTTGAAAACAATCAAAAAATTTCTTCATCATATATTTATTGACGGTATGTCCGGGATGGCACTCGGACTTTTTGCTACACTTATTGTAGGCACGATACTTGAACAGATAGGAAAGTTTATACCAAGTGTTATCGGCTCTTACATAATAGTTATAGCAACGATTGGAAAATCCCTTATGGGTGCCGGTGTAGGTATCGGCATTTCATCAAAATTCAAGTTCAGCCCTTTGGTTTCTGCTTCTGCAGGAATTGCAGGTCTTGTCGGTGCATTTGCTTCAAAAATTGTAGACGGTACTTTTTTGACAGACAAAGGTGCAATACTGCTTTCAGGTCCCGGTGACCCTTTGTGTGCATTTGTATCCGCTTTGGTTGCAGTTGAAATCGGTCATCTTGTTTCGGGTAAAACAAAACTTGATATACTAATAACGCCAATAGTAACAATTGGCACCGGTTCTGTTGTTGCTTTGCTTACGGGTACTTATCTTGCAAAATTCACGCTGTTTTTGGGAAATGTTATACAATCTGCAACTCTTCAACAGCCATTTATTATGGGTATAATTATTGCAGTTTTAATGGGAATTTTCCTTACTTTACCAATCAGTTCCGCTGCCATCGCAGTTATTATAGGACTGTCCGGAATAGCAGGTGGGGCGGCAGTTATCGGATGTTCTGCACAAATGGTAGGGTTTGCAGTTGCAAGTTTTCGCGAAAACAAATTCGGCGGTCTTGTTTCCCAGGGTATAGGTACTTCTATGATACAAATGCCTAATATTGTGCGTCATCCGCTTATATGGATACCGCCGATACTTACAAGTGCAATTTTAGGACCAATATCAACTTGTGTACTGAAAATGTCTTGTGACTCCGCAGGTGCAGGAATGGGAACATCGGGTTTAGTGGGACAACTTGTTACATACTCAACAATGACTTCACAAGGTGTTGCACCGCTTACGGTATTACTCGAAATTGTAATTATGCATTTTGTAGCTCCCGCAATACTCACGCTTCTATTTTCCGAAGGTATGAGAAAACTTGGCTTAATTAAAAAAGGCGATATGCTTTTAGATTACGAATAAAGGTGATTTTATGAATAAAAAAAGTATTATTTTGGTAGCATCTTTACTGTTTGTCATTATAATTGCAACGGTATTACTTGTTATGTTTTTCTCACCGAAACAAGGTGTTGACAAAAAATATGCAGATAATACGTCAATTATAGAGAATACATTAGAACCACAAAGCGGTACAGTTGACATAAGGAAAATTGAAGGCTTTACAGAGCACACAGTATCTTATATCAATTTACAGTACACTATTCCCGACACTGAAATTGAGATAACCAAAATCGGCAGTTACACAAACGAAAATAATGATGATATCTTTGCCATTATTGTAAAGAATAACAGTGATAGAGTTATTTCATATTCAAGTTTAAATTTTGATACCAATATAGGTGAAATTTCGCTTTCTGTAACAAATCTACCACAGGGAATTTCTGCTTTAGTATTTGCAGAAAATAAAGATATCAAATTCTCGGACATAACAAGTTTTAAATTCAAAGACAAACTTGTTGTAAACTCCGATAACCTTTCAATTATTGATTCAAAAGTTGGAATTAAATACCAAGATGGTAATTTTGTGCTGACAAATTTGACAAACGAAAACCTGGGCTCAGTATATATCCGATATAAGAATGTTACAAAAGGAAATGTATATTTAGGCGGCGAAACATATTCTGTAGTACAAAAGAATGTTGAACCATATGAAACATATCTTGTACCAACAAACGATTTTGACGCAGAAAAAAGTGTTATTGTTTCGGTAGAAAGCATAATTGAATAAAAACACATAAAAAGGCGATATAAATCGCCTTTTTTGTTTACAAGAAAACACCTTTATGATATAATGTAAAAAAAGTTTAATGTTACGGGAGAATATATATGTGCGATACAGTAAACCCAAATAATATTTCAAGATATAAAATGAGAGAACAAGCGTTCATTGTCTCTTTTGAAATGCTGTTTTGTGATGATGATATTGACGAAATTGCCGACAACGCTATCGATTCAGAAGACATTTATCTTTCAGATTATGCCATCAACTGTGCAAAAGGTATTAAAGAGTATTCAGAAACAATTGACGGCTATATAGAAAAGAATCTTAAACAGGGGTGGAAAATTTCTCGAATTTCCAAGGCTTCTTATGCGATATTGCGCCTTGCAATTTACGAAATATTATATCTATCGGATATTCCTACATCTGTTTCTATCAACGAGGCAGTAGAACTTTCTAAAAAATATGCCGCAGACGGCGATTCTGCATTTATAAACGGTGTCTTAGGAAGCATAGCAAAGGAAATAGAATGAGTATATATCTCGGTATTGATACAAGCAACTATACAACTTCGGTAAGTTTGTATGATAATATTTCAGGTAATGCTATTTCAAAAAGAAAGCTACTACCAGTAAAGGATGGCGAACTGGGTATCCGTCAAAATGATGCTGTATTCCATCATACACAGCAACTCCCTCAACTGATTAGCGAACTTTTCAGTGAGAAGGTAAAAATCGATGCTGTCGGTGTTTCGTCGGCTCCGAGAAGTGTTGAAAACTCTTATATGCCTTGTTTTACAGTCGGCACATCTCTTGCAAAAAGTATAGGAAAAATCCTTGATATACCCGTATATGAAAATTCTCATCAGCAAGGGCATATTGTTTCTGCTTTATACAGCATTAACAGACTTGATTTAATAGATGAACCTCATATTGCTTTTCATGTAAGCGGCGGCACAACCGAAGCTATACTCGTAAATTTTGACGGCTTTATGTCAACGAAAATAATAGGCGGTTCATCCGACCTTAACGCAGGACAACTTGTAGACAGGGTAGGAGTAATGCTCGGCTTGTCTTTTCCATGTGGAAAAGAACTTGAAAAACTCGCTGAAAAATGTAATGAAGAAATCAAATTAAAGCCGAGTATAAATGGATTTCATTGTTCTCTAAGCGGATTTGAAAACAAAGCAAAAGCGTTATTTGAACAAAACTACAGCAAAGAATATATAGCAAAGTATGTACTCAAAGCAATAGAAAACTCCCTTGCAGGAATTTTGCAAAATATTATACTTGAATACGGTGAATACCCTGTTGTATTTGCTGGCGGAGTTATGTCGAATTCGATAATAAGAAATTCTATGACAAAACGGTTTGATTGTATGTTTTCTTTGCCTGAATATTCAACCGATAACGCTGTCGGAGTTGCCGTACTAACTTCATACAAGGATAATAACTATGATAACACCTAAGATTTTATCTGTATCACAATTGAATTTTTATGTAAAATCTTTACTCGATAACGATGAGCATTTGCGTTATGTCTTTATCGAAGGAGAGATTTCCAATCTTACAGACCACTATTCCAGCGGACATCTCTACTTTTCATTAAAAGACAGTAAATCCGTAATTAGATGTGTTATGTTTTCCGGTTGTGCAAAAGGATTGAAATTTAAGCCGAAAGACAATATGAAAGTTATCGCAAGAGGTAGGGTAGGAGTCTACGAAGCAACGGGGCAATATCAATTTTATGTAGAGGATATGCAGCCCGACGGTATAGGAACGCTTGCTTTACAATTTGAAGAATTAAAAAAGAAACTTGAAAAAGAAGGACTTTTCTCAAATGAACATAAAAAACCTATCCCCAAAACACCTAATTCGATAGGTATTATTACCTCTCCGACAGGTGCAGCAGTGCAAGACATTCTGAATATTCTGTCAAGACGTTTTCCTAGTGTTGATATCGTAATGCACCCTGTTTTGGTACAGGGCGATAATGCGGCTAAAGATCTTACAAACGCTATCAAAACATTTACAGATAATCCATGTGTTGATGTAATTATCATCGGCAGGGGCGGTGGCTCTATCGAAGATTTATGGGCATTTAATGATGAAAATTTAGCACGAGCAATATTTGATTGTCCTATTCCCGTAATTTCGGCTGTGGGCCACGAAACCGACTTTACTATCTGTGATTTTGTGTCCGATTTAAGGGCACCGACACCATCAGCCGCAGCTGAACTCGCTGTGCCTGACAGAGAAGAATTATTAGCTGAGCTTTTTTCAACAAAGCATTATATCGACACTATTATAGATACAAAACTTTTGAAGTTTGAAAAAGAACTTGAAAGAGATATTAAACTTGTAAAAGCGTATTCACCTGAAAATATATTAAAAATTAATGAAAAAGAACTTTATACTTTAACAACCAGAACTGAAACTGCAATCAATACTAAGTTTTCCGATACAATAAAAACTTACGAAATTCTTGCTCAAAAAGCTGAAATGATAAATCCTATAGGAATATTAAACAGAGGCTTTTCCTATGTTACAAAAAACGGAAAATGCGTATGCAAAACCGATGATATTTCTATTTCAGATACTTTGGATATTACGCTTTCAAAAGGAAAAATCAAGGCAGAAGTAAAAGAAATTTTGTAAACTTTGTGAGGTATTATGGCATTTACACACTTACACGTCCATAGTGAATACAGTTTATTAGACGGAGCCTGCAAAATTTGCAGGCTTGTAAGTTATGCAAAAAATCTCGGACAAAATGCTATTGCAATTACTGACCACGGAGTTATGTACGGTGTAATTGACTTTTACAGAGAATGTAAAAAGCAAGGAATAAAGCCGATTATCGGATGCGAAGTATATGTCGCACCCCGTAGCAGATTTGATAAAACATACGAACTCGACAGGGAATACTACCACCTTGTACTTCTTTGCGAAAATAACAAAGGCTACCAAAATCTCATAAAACTTGTTTCTAAAGGTTTCATTGACGGGTTTTATAATAAACCGCGAATAGATGAAGAACTGCTCGAAAAGTACCATGAAGGATTAATCTGCCTTTCTGCTTGCCTTGCGGGAGAATTACCCCGAAAGCTTCTAAACGGTGATTTTGATGGTGCCTTGAAAAAGGCAAAATATTATCAAGAACTTTTCGGAAAAGATAACTATTTTATCGAACTTCAGGACCACGGAATTAAAGAACAAAAAGAAACTAATCCCAAGTTGATTGAAATAGCAAATAGAATAGGCGCCGGTTTAGTTGTTACTAACGACTGCCATTATATTGAACAAAGCGACTCAAAAATGCACGAAATCTTGCTTTGCATTAACACTAACCACACTATCAACGACGAAGATAAAATGGAATTTTTGACCGATGAGTTCTATGTCAAGTCGGAAGAACAAATGCGAAGCCTTTTTGAAAAATTACCCGAAGCATTCGATAATACTCAAAAGATAGCCGACAGATGCAATGTTGAATTCGAATTCGGTGTTCGAAAACTTCCTAACTTTGATGTACCTAACAACGAAGACCATTTCGAATATTTCAAAAGAAAATGTTACGAAGGACTTTATGCTCACTATGGAAATTCGCCTTCAAATGCCCTGACAGACAGACTTGAGTACGAATTATCTGTTATTAAACGAATGGGCTTTGTTGATTATTTTCTTATTGTTGCGGATTTTGTAAATTATGCGAAAAGTCAGAGTATACCCGTCGGTCCGGGGCGAGGTTCTGGCGCCGGTTCACTTTGTGCGTATTGTATCGGTATTACCGGAATAGACCCGATAAAATACAACTTACTTTTCGAAAGATTTTTAAATCCCGAAAGGGTAAGTATGCCCGACTTTGATATTGATTTTTGCAAGGAAAGGCGTTCTGAAGTTATCGACTATGTTGTCAGAAAATATGGTTTTGACAAAGTAGCGCAAATTGTTGCTTTCGGTACTATGCAGGCTCGTGGTGCTGTTCGTGATGTCGGCAGAGTGCTTGATATACCTTATGCACAAGTTGACAAAGTCGCAAAGTTAATTCCGATGGAACTTAATATGACTATCGACAAAGCATTATCCATCAGTAAAGACCTGAAAACTGCTTATGATACAGACGCTACAGTGAAAAACTTGATTGATAATGCAAAAAGTATTGAGGGTATGCCACGCCACATTACAATGCACGCGGCAGGCGTTGTAATCACCGACAGACCTGTATTTGAATATGTTCCTCTTGCTAAGTCCGATGATGCCATTGTTACTCAATTCACTATGACGACTTTGGAGGAACTGGGATTATTAAAAATGGATTTTCTTGGTCTTCGCAACTTGACTGTCATAAATGATGCGTGCCAGCAAATTAAGAAAAAAGAGCCTAATTTTGCTATTGAAAACATTCCTGATAATGACAAAGATGTTTTCAAAATGCTGTCGGAAGGCAACTGTGACGGTGTATTTCAGTTTGAAAGTCAGGGCATGAAAAATGTACTCGTTCAGCTTAAACCTGAGTCAATAGAAGACCTTGTTGCTGTAATTTCTTTGTACAGGCCGGGTCCTATGGACTCAATTCCTAAATATATTGAAAATCGTCATCATCCTGAAAATATTAAGTATAAACATCCGTTACTTGAAAATATACTTAATGTTACAAACGGGTGTATTGTCTACCAGGAACAAGTAATGCAGATTTTCAGGACTCTTGCAGGATATTCTCTCGGCAGAGCAGATATAGTTCGCCGTGCTATGAGTAAGAAAAAGCACTCCGTTATGGAAAAAGAAAAAGAGATTTTCATCAATGGATTAGTTGATGAAAACGGTAATATTGAAGTTGAAGGATGTTTAAGACGAGGCGTTGATAAAGAGACCGCTCTTTCTATTTTTGCTGAAATGGAAAGCTTTGCGTCATATGCTTTTAATAAATCTCACGCTGCGGCGTATGCAACAGTTGCATATCAAACAGCATATTTAAAATGCCATTATAAAAGAGAATATATGGCGGCTTTGCTTTCCTCTGTACTTGATAATCAAAACAAAATGGCATCATATATTTCCGAATGTAAAAGGCTGAATATCAGAGTTTTACCTCCGAGTGTAAATGAAAGTATGTCAAAATTCACTGTGGTAAACGGGAATATTCGTTTCGGACTTATGGCTGTTCGAAACTTAGGCAAGAACTTTATTAATGCAATAATTGAGGAAAGAGAGCAAAACGGAAAATTCCTATCATATTATGATTTTTGCAAAAGACTTTCGTCACATGGTCTTAACCAGCGTTCACTTGAAAGTTTGGTAAAATGTGGGGCGTTGGATAATTTAGGCTGCAATAGACGCCAAATGCTTTCAGTAATGAAAAGCCTGCTTACAGACCTTGAATATAACAGAAAGAACACATCGGGCGGTCAGATGTCGATTTTTGATGTCAGCGACACAGAAATTCAAGATACTTCTTTTTCAATACCTATTATTGATGAGTTTGAATTAACGGAACTTTTGTCAATGGAAAAAGAAATGACGGGACTGTATCTCAGCGGTCATCCGCTTGATGATTACGAAAACTATGCTAATAGTGTCAAAGCAGATAAAATATGCGATATTCTTAACACAGAAGACTCTAATTATCGCGACAAATCCTCTGTAAGGCTGATTTGTATAGTTACTAAAAACAAAACGCAGATAACAAAATCCAATAAAATGATGGCATTTGTTAATGTTGAGGACAGATTCGGTACATGTGAGCTTATTGTTTTTCCGAATGTGCTCTCTGAATGTTCGTCTGCTCTTTATGTCGGCAGTACTGTCGAAGTTTTCGGTACACTCAACTATAAAGATGAGGAAGAACCAAAGATAATCGCGGACAAAATAAAAGCGCTTCCGCCCGCAGATATGCTAAAAATCGCAAAATCCGAGAAAGTTCAAAAACCTGATAGGGAAGAGCAAAAAGAAAAAACGCTGTACCTTAAACTTGATTCACTTTCATCCGAAAAATACAAAAAAGCAGAAAACCTACTTTCACTTTTCCACGGAAATACAAAAGTTGTATTTTATATTCCAAGTGAAAGCAGGCAACTATTAGCCCCACAATCTTTGTGGGTAAGTATTAATGATACTTTAATCGAAAGACTAAAATATCATTTAGGCGAAAACTGTGTTAAATTCAAGTAATTCAATAAAACACTTGATTATTGCACCCATTTTGTATTATAATAAACATATATTGACATTGGAGGGATATTTATGTCAAAATCAATTGCAGTTTTAACCAGTGGCGGCGACGCACCGGGCATGAACGCTGCTGTTCGAGCAGTTGTCAGAGCAGGTATATATAAAGGCTTCAAAGTTATCGGCGTTTATCGCGGATACAACGGTCTACTAAATAACGATGTAAAGGAACTGAAACTTCGTTCTGTTTCCGATATAATTAATCGTGGCGGTACAATTCTTTATACCGCAAGAAGTGAGGAGTACAATTCTCCCGAAGGCGTACAGAAGGCTGCAGATTTCTGCCGTGAACTCGGCGTCGACGGTGTAGTAGTTATCGGTGGCGACGGTTCATTCCGCGGTGCAAGAGACCTTTCAAATGCAGGCATTCCTTGCGTAGGTATTCCCGGTACTATTGATAACGATATCGCTTGTTCCGAGTATACCGTCGGATTTGATACCGCTATGAATACCGCTATGGAAATGGTTGACAAAATCCGTGACACTGCTCAATCTCACGACAGATGTTCTGTTGTTGAAGTTATGGGCAGAAGATGCGGTGATATAGCACTTCAAACAGGTATTGCATGTGGTGCTACTGCTATTCTTGTTCCGGAAATTGAACACGACATAGAGCGAGATGTTATCTCGAAAATCTATGAGCAAAAGAGTACAGGCAAAAAGCACTTTATCGTCGTTGTTGCCGAAGGAGTCGGTGGGGTAGATGATATTGCAAAATATATCGAAAAGCGCACAGGCATTGAAACAAGGGCAACTATATTAGGTCATGTTCAGCGTGGCGGTTCACCTACACTTCGCGACAGACTCAATGCTACTGCTATGGGCGTTCGTGCTGTTGATTTGCTTGAAAAGGGAATAGGCAACAGAGTAATCGCACTGAAAGAGTCAAAAGTTGTTGACTACGACATAACAGAAGCTTTAAACATGAAGCGTACATTTAACAAAGAACTATTTGATATAGCAATGGAAGTTTCAATCTAATATAAATTTTTCAGGCACATTTTATGTGCCTGAATTTTTAGGAGAAATATGGGTATTAAGTATTTTTACAATATAATTTACACAAAAATTGACGATACAGATTTACTTTACGACATACTTTCAAATATCCGAAAAGAATATTTTGATGAAAAAACTAAAGTAAAATCAAAGTTTACAGTTAATTCCGAAAGCAATCCTGTTTTTTATGAATACTCAATTGAACATAACAAACCTATGTTTTGGAGCGTCAGCACTGAAACATCAGTCATAGAAACAGTAAAGAATATGCCTGATGATAAGTATTCAATTTGTGCAAATAAAAATGGTTATTTATTCAAAAAACTGAATTTCAGTAAGTACCATACTCTTTTAAAAGTTGGATATTACAGCAAAAATGGTGAATTGATTTGTGAGATTGAGCCTCGAAGAGCATCTATCGGACTTTGCCTTTTGATGAAATCAGCGTCATTTTCTGAACCTCTGCTTTTGTTTTCTATGCCGAAATCCGGTGATGATTTTGTTGACAAAATGGTAGATGAACAATTCACGGATTATTTCGTTGAAGCATATACTGACGAAGGCGTTGTAAAGTTTTTATCAAATGAACAGTTGATTATATACAATAATTTTGTCGATGAATGTTATCACAATAAAGAAGTTTTACTTTCCGATGAAAGTTTCATTTCAAAAGATGAAACGGAACTTGCAGCAAAAATAAATCCCGCATATTTCAATGTGAAAAGAAATCTATCTGAAATTGTTGATATCACAAAAGCAGAGCCTTTTGAAGATGAAATATCTCCTAAAATCAATGAGAAAGAAGAAACCACGATGGATGAAAATACAATTGTTAATTCTAATATCGAAATAAAAGTTGAAGAAGAACACAATCCGCTTGAAGAGTACAAAGTTTTACCTGATAAAGTAATAGAGGTTGATGGGACTGAATATCTCTACTACGGAAATCTTGATTTCGCTGATAATCGTGATGGATACGGCAGAACAATGCTAAACGGTAAAACAACCTATGAAGGATACTATTCAAACGATAAAAGAAATGGTGTCGGTTCATATTATTATAAAGATGGGGGACTGTGCTATTTCGGTGATTGGAAAGATAACAGCAGAAACGGTCTCGGTGTAGGTATCAGCTCCGTTGACGCAAGTATTCATGTGGGAACATGGAAAGACAACAAACCGTTTTCTAACGGCGTAAGGCTTGCAAAAGACGGTAATGTTAAATTCGTTCGCAAAGAACTTTCGACAGGCGAAACTGTTTTGATAAACTTTATGCCTGATGATTCAGTAATTATCGCAAAATATGATATAAACGAAAACAAAATAGGTGAGAAAACTTATAATATTTCTGAGCTAATATAAAAACAAGTGCTGAAACACATTTAGAATGTTTCAGCACTTTTCTTATTTATTATCTTTTTTCGGCATGACTTTTGCAAGAGGATTAGCGTTAGCCGCTTGTTCCATTTGAGATGTATTCAGGTGAGTATAAATTTCTGTAGTTCCAAGGTTTTCGTGACCTAAAATTTCTTTAAGGACTCTTATATCAACTTTACCTTGTTGATACATCAATGTCGCTGCCGTGTGACGAAGTTTGTGGCATGAATATCCTTGTGAATCCAGTCCGATTTTTTCTAAATATTTATAAACTGTTTTCTGTACAAGTTCACGACTTACACGCTTTTTCTGCGAACTGATAAACAAAGCGTGCTTATCTTTAGCCGGAATTCCGTCAACAGGGCGAACTTTCATATATGCGTTAATTGCTTCAACGCAGGCGGGATTAAGGTAAATAATGCGTTCTTTGTTACCTTTACCTAAAATTCTCACTGTATTGTCGGGGCGTATATCTGTGTAATTCAATCCAACTAATTCAGAAAGACGCATACCACAATTCAAAAACAAGGTCAAAATACAGTAATCGCGTTCTTTGTTTTTGCCGTCAACTGCGTTAAGAAGTTCGATGCTTTGTTCTAATGTTAAGTATTTGGGTAAAGATTTCTTTTCTTTAGGGCGTTCAAGTTCTTTTATAGGGTCCTTATCAAGATAATGCTTTTTTACAGTAAGGTAGTTAAAAAAGCCCTTAAGGGAAGAGGTTTTTCTGGCACGAGCAGAAGAATCGTTTTTTCGTTCACGAAGAAGAAAATTCATAAATTCATAAGCATCTGTTAATGTTACACTTCTGATAAAATCGATGTCGATATCATCAATACGAATGTCAGTAAAGGGAATATCAGAGTTAACAAGATTTCTTTTCATTTTTACAAAACGAAAGAAAGTCCGTAAATCAGAATAATATTCGTCAACAGTTTTAGAAGATTTTCCTTTAACAGTCTGCAAGTAATATAAATATTCTTTTATAATCTCGGGAGCATCGTTTGTAAAATCTTTCATTTTAACCACCGCAAATTGTTTTTCTAATTATAGCATAGGAAAGACACCTGTATATTCCAAATAAGAAAATTACACAAAATCAATATTTTATGTAATTTAGGGAAGGGCTTTCCAGTGATTTAGCAGTCTAATGCCGCCGATATCGGTTAAATCGCAATTTGATAAAGAAACTATATTCACACCTCTATTATTACAAAATTCCTTGATTCTTTTGTAATCAGGGTGTTTTTTGATATTACCAAAGAAATATAATATGTTTTCTATTTTCGCACTTGCTCCGCCGATAAATCCGTAATCAGCACCAGTTAGCTTTATATGACCTTCATTTATTTTCAATACATTGTATCCATTATTAGTTAATACTTTATATATAGAATTATCTGCTGTAATTACAGATGTTTCATCAACTACTGCACACGAACACGCTGTATAGCCTTGATTTACATTTATAAATGAATAATTGTGTTTTTTGCAAAAATCTATAATTTTTGGATTTATTGAAGAGATTTTTCCCACAAGAGTTTTTCCTAATATCAACGCATTTAGCCCAATATTATCTGGATATTTAGCATCGTATTCATCACAAACTATCACTTTATAATGCTCATTTAATGTATCAATTACATTTTTACAACAACTTAATACAAATGCAGTGTCCTCTACCATCAGACACTGCATATCTGCATGATACTGCTCAAAACTGATAAATTCCCCTACTTTATCAGTTAATGTTGTTTTTATCGAACATTTGTTCAGTTTTTTATAAAAATCGCCTTTTTGCGATATCAATACTCTTTTATTCACTTAATGCCTCAAATGCTTGTCTGATATTAGATACAGGGATTAAACATTTATCCTCTGTAACATCTTTCATGTTGTGATACGGCAAAATAATCTTTTTGAATCCAAGCCTTAATGCTTCGTTAACTCTTTGCTGAGCATGGCTGACAGAGCGAATCTCTCCTGCAAGTCCTATTTCACCGAAAGCAATGCAGTCATCGGATATCGGAATATCCTTTAAACTTGATACAAGAGCCATTGCAACAGCGATATCAACAGCGGGCTCATCCAGCCTTAAGCCACCAACAACATTTATATAAGCGTCAGTATTTGAAAAATAATATCCTGCACGCTTTTCAAGTACAGCCAGAATAAGCGACATTCTGTTATAATCAAAGCCGGTACTCATTCTACGTGGATTTCCAAATCCTGTTGCTGTTGCAAGTCCCTGAATTTCAGCCAAAATCGGTCTTGTGCCTTCCATAGCGCATGCAACACAAGTACCCGATACATTCTTCGGTCTGCCTGATAACAGCATCATAGACGGGTTTACAACTTCTTTCAGTCCTTTATCCGTCATTTCAAAAACGCCGATTTCGTTTGTAGAGCCGTAACGATTTTTAACAGCGCGCAAAATTCTGTAGGACATTTGTTTATCGCCCTCAAAATGAAGTACAGCGTCAACTATATGCTCAAGAACTTTCGGTCCTGCTATTGAGCCTTCTTTATTAACATGGCCTACAATAATCATAGGTATATCAAGGCTTTTTGCTACTCTCATAAGATAGTTTGTACATTCTCTGACTTGCGTTACGCTACCGGGTGAAGATGAAAGTTCAGAAAGCGACATTGTTTGGATAGAGTCTATCATAACAAGGTTAGGCTTGTCCTGTCTTATCGCTTCGCTTACAAGTTCAACATCAGTTTGTGTAAGTATGTAGAGATTATCGGAGTTTACGCCAAGTCTTGTTGCACGAAGTTTGAGTTGTCTTTTTGATTCCTCACCGGATACATAGAGGATTTTCATATTGTTTCCGAGATACTCGCAAATTTGCAGTAAAATTGTAGATTTACCGATACCGGGGTCACCGCCTAGTAATACAAGGCTGCCCTTTACTATGCCGCCGCCTAATACTCTGTCGAGTTCACAAAGACCTGTCTTATATCTTGTTTCATCATTGGTGTTAATTTCTTTTATACCGATTGCAGGTGTATATGAAGCAATTTTCGAAACAGTATTAGTCGGTTTTGAATAGTCTTTTATTTCTTCATTTAGTGTGTTCCATTCACCGCAAGAAGGACATTTTCCGTACCATTTTGCACTTTCATATCCACATTCAGAGCAAATATAAACACTCTTTATTTTTGAAGCCATAATCATACCTCTATTTTGTATAGTAATATTCTAAAAAGCCAAGGCAAATTGCATAAGCCATTTTATTTTGATATTCTTCTGTTTTGAGTTTTTCTCGTTCGTTATCGTTTGATAGAAATCCACATTCAACTATAACGGCAGGAACGGTTGCATTATCAAGTAAAAATATAGACTTATCTGCTTGTTTTGTTTCTCTTTCATTATCTTTTTGCAAAGATTCTTTCACAGATTTGCGTACCGCTTCCGCAAGAATTTTGCTGTTTGAATTATTCTTTGAATAAAAGACCTGTGTTCCGTAATATGAACTATCACTAAAATGGTTTTGATGAATACTGATAATTACATTATTTTCATTCGAATTAAAAATCGCGAGTCGATTGTGTAAATCCGAAGTCTTTTTTTCAGAAAGAGTTTCTGAATTATCATTATAAATTGATATGTCTTCTGTTCTGATTTCTCGAACATTAAAGCCTTTTTCTCTTAGCATTTCGGACAGTTTCTTAGAAATTGAAAGATTTATATCTTTTTCAAGAGTACCGTCTTTTGCAACACAGCCTCCATCTTCCCCACCGTGGCCTGCATCAATAATTACAGTAGGAAAATCAGCAATGCGGTCTTCCATCACTTGAAAAGAAATGTTTTTAAAAGCAGTTATCATTAAAATAACAAAAGACAGAAACAACAGCGAACATATCAGTATATACAGATGTTTGATTTTCAAAAAATCACCCTGTAGATACTATGCTTTCGATATTAACAAAATGCTGTTACATATCAAATAAAGTCAATACTTCCTCGCTCTTTTCAGAGTTATCATCATTTATCATAGACAAAAATTCTTCTTCCGAGATTACCGTAACACCCAGTGAATTTGCTTTAGTAAGTTTTGAGCCTGCGTCTTCCCCTGCTAACACGAAATCTGTCTTTTTTGATACAGAAGAAGAGGTCTTACCGCCGTTGTCTTCTATAATTTTGGATGCCTCATTACGAGTAAGCGTAGGCAAAGTTCCTGTTAAAACAAAAGTTTTACCCATGAAAACGCCTTCTGCTGATTTCTTTTCCATAGGAATCATAGAAACACCAAGGGATTTTAGTTCATCAATAAGACTTTTTGTCTGTTCAAGCGAGAAGTAATCTACAACCGATTGTGCCATAATTTCGCCGAAACCGTCAATTTCGAGTATTTCTTCAACTGTTGCTGTAAATAATTTTTCAACAGACAGGAAATGCTCACAAAGAAGTTTTGCAGCTTTTTGTCCTATGTGCCTGATACCAAGAGCATAAATAAACTTATATATTTCCCTTGTCTTTGATTTTTCTACTGCGTCAATAATGTTTAATGCAAATTTTTCTCCCTTCTTTTTCAAAGAGGAAACATCTATTGCACGCAATTTGTATATATCGTTAAAATTCTTAATGAATCCTTTTTCAACAAGTTGGGAAAGTACAGCAGGTCCTAAACCGTCAATATCCATAGCATCACGCGAAACAAAATGGATAAGATGTCTCAAAAGTTGTGCAGGGCAATCAGTATTTGTACATCGAATTACTGCTTCATCACTTTCTCTGACTACCTTACTATTACAAGAAGGACAGTACTTTGGAAACTCGAAAGGTACAGTGTTTTCAGCATGTTTTGCGACGCTGAGGACTTCAGGAATAATTTCGCCTGCTTTACGAATTATTACAGTATCGCCGATATGAATATTCTTCTCTTTGATGAAATCTTCATTATGCAAAGTTGCTCTGCTGACAGTTGTACCTGCCAAAAGAACAGGCTCGAATATTCCGACAGGAGTTAACGCACCTGTACGACCGACATTTATTTCTATATCAAGAAGTTTGGTTTCTTTTTCTTCGGGCGGATATTTGTATGCTTCTGCCCACTTTGGATATTTTGCTGTACTGCCGAGAATTTCTCTTTGTGAGAAAGAATCGACTTTTACAACAGCACCGTCAATATCACAAGGCAGTTCGCCTCTGATACTGTCGATACGCTCAATTTCTTTGATAACATCATCAATATTGATAAAAGAGTTGCATATAGAAGTAGGAAATCCGAGCGATTTAAGGTAGTCGAGGGATTCTTTATGACTGTTTATTTCTTTTCCGATAATCTGTTGTATATTGAATATAAATATATCAAGATTACGCTTTTTTGTAATACTGCTGTCCTTTTGTCGTAGAGAGCCTGCGGCAGCATTTCGTGGATTTTTGAAAGGCTTTTCTTCGTTATTTTCTTGTTCTTCTACAAGTTTCTTGAATGTTTCAACAGACATATATACTTCACCGCGAACTTCAAGAAATTCGGGAGCATTGTCTATTCTTTTGGGTAGTGACTTTATAGTCATAAGGTTTTCGGTAACATCTTCACCGACTTGACCGTCACCGCGGGTTGAACCTCTTACAAATACGCCGTTTTTATATTCACAAGATACGGAAAGTCCGTCAAATTTTGGTTCTACTATATAGACGGGATTGTCGACACTTTCACGCACTTTACGGTCAAATTCACGAATTTCATCATGAGAAAACGAATCGTGCAGGCTTTCCATCACTACAGTATGAGTAACCGGTGAGAATTTTTCGCCCTTACTCCCCCCTACTCTTTGTGTAGGTGAATCTGATTTTTGAAGCGCAGGATATAAAGCCTCGATATTTTCAAGTTCTCTAAGCAATTTATCATACTCAAAGTCGGAAATTTCGGGGCTGTCCATATCGTAGTATCTTTTATTGTGATAATTCAGTTCTGCAGTGAGTTCTTCAACTCTTCTTTTTGCGTAATCGAAATCCATTATTTATTCCTTACTTGTGAAGTTCCTTTTTCTTTAAGGTATGTACTCTCTAAATCGGCAAGATGAAGTTTTACTGCAAGAGGATATTTCTCATATGCCTGGCTGACAGTATAGCCGTTGCTGTCTTCGAAACCGCCCATATGCCAACGGATAGCCATAGCCTCGTCAATTTTGAGCCTCATAAAGCGTTCAATAAGAAATACGGATTTCTCTCCGTGACCATAAGGAAAACTGTCTTCTACGGCATAATAAGGTACTTTTTCCCATTGCCCCGTTTCTTCGTTCTTAACATTTCTTGTAGATACTTTATAAAACTGTGCTTTGCACAAGTCGTGAAGCAATGCGCAAATAGCATAACTTTCAATATTATCTGTTTCTTCGTCAAAATGCTTTTCCATCAAAGTATTAAAAACTGAAACAGAGTGCATTACAAGACCGCACTCGCAGGCACAATGGTATTTTGTGCTTGCAGGAGCAGTAAAGAAATCGGTCTTTTGTATCCATTCGAGTAGTTCTTTTGAGCCGTTTCTGTGGATATGTTCATTGAAAATAGAAATAAATTCTTCTTTAGCAGTCATAATATCCTCCGTTACATTAAATCTTGATTGTAAACAGTTCTTTCGCCACCAATGTATTTCGCCCTTGTTCTTGCTGCGGTAACATTAGCATTACCGATTTTATTGTTTTTAAGACGTACAGGAATAGCTGTTTCTTTCAAATGCATTCCGATAAGTGTCCCGCCTATATCAATTCCTGCGTCAGCTTTGATATGTTCTACCAATACTGGTTCTTTCATAACAGAATATGCTGTAGTAGCGGAAGAACCTCCAGCTTTCGGTTGAGGTACAGCATTGACAATTTCAAGGCGGAGTTTGTCTGCAAGTTCTTTTTCTATTACCAATGCACGGTTTAGATGTTCACAACATTGGGCAGCAAGAAAAATACCTTTTGATTTAAGTAAATCATACATTCCTTCATACAATGCTTTTGCAACGTCTATTGCAGAATTTGTACCTATTTTACTTCCTAAAATTTCACTGGTTGAACAGCCAAGAACAATTATAGAATTCTCTTTTAGTTTTGCTATTTCGATTATTTCAGAGAATGCGTTATAGGCATCTTCTTTTATGTTTTCATACATAGTATCACCTGATAAAAATGGGCATCCAAAGGGATGCCCAAGTTTTTTAAAAATTATTCCTCTGCAGCTTCTTCTTTTTCTTCTGCTGTTTCGGTAGTTTCAACTTCTGCTACAACTTCTTCAGCCTCTGCAACAGGTTCTTCAACTTCTACAGTTTCGGAAACTGTGATTTCACCATCAGCTTCTGCTACTGCAACAACTTCGTCATCAAGGCTTTCTTCAGCCTTTTCTTCTTTTACTTCAACTTCAGGTTCAGGAAGTAAAGCACGGATAGAAAGACTTACACGCTTTTTGTCGAAATCAATTGCAATAATCTTTGCCTCAACTTCTTCGCCGACCTTGAGTTCATCGGCAGGCTTTTCGATACGCTTGTTAGAAATCTGAGAAATATGGATAAGACCGTCTATACCGGGGATGATGTTTGCAAAAGCACCGAAAGAAGTAAGTCCTGCGATTTTTGCTTTTACAACAGTATCAACCGGATACTGCTCTTTGAGGATGAGCCACGGATTATCTTCAGTCTTCTTGTAGCCCAAAGAAATCTTCTTTGTTTCTTTATTAATATCTTTTACATATACTTCAACAGTATCGCCGACATTTACTACTTCACTCGGGTGTTTGATTCTAAGCCACGAAAGTTCGGAAATGTGAATCATTCCGGAAACTCCGCCGAGCTCAACAAAAGCACCATAAGGAGTTAAAGTTCTGACTGTACCTGTATATTTCTTACCAACTTCGCATTCGTTCCAGAAAGCAGATTTCGCTTCATTTGCTTCTTCTCTGAGGACAGAACGGATAGAACCGATAATTTTCTGTCTTCTGCCGCGCTGTGATACTTCGATAAGACGGAAGTTAACTTCCTGACCTTTAAGGTCTTCGAGATTATCATCACGGTTAAGAGTTGCCTGTGATGCAGGAACGAAAATTCTTGTATCATTTGCAACGACAATAACACCGCCGTTGATTACTTCAGTAACAACTCCTGTGAGTACTTCTTTATCCTGATAAGCCTTTTCAAGTTTTTCAAAGCCTTTTTTAGCATCTACACGCTTTTTGGAAAGCATTATTGTGCCTTCCTGGTCATTTGTCTTCATGATAAGAAGTTCAATTACATCGCCGATTTTGACAACTTCTTCGGGAGAAGAAATAGGAGTAGCCGACAATTCTTCAAGCGGAATAAAACCTGCTTGCTTTCTGCCGACATCTACGAAAACTTCGTTAGGTGCTATACCGACAACAGTGCCCATAACCCTTTCATTTGTATTTAAAGTTTTGAGGGATTCTTCTAACATCTCCTCAAAAGATTCTTTTGTTTCACCGGATTTGATTTCATCAGTCATTTTATCCAGTACCTCCTTTATTATCCTGTCAGGTGTAGAAGCACCCGCTGTCACGCCGATTTTATCACACTGCTCAAAAAATTCAACTTGTAGATCATCTGCAGTTTCAATTAGATGAGAGTTCTCACAATAAGATTTACAAATAGAAAACAATTTGTAAGTATTAGAGCTGTGAGTGTCGCCTATGATAATCATACAATCGGATTCTTTGGCAAGTGATGCAGCCTCTGCTTGTCTAACCGACGTAGCATTACATATTGTATCAAAAAATTCTGCGTTTGTATATACTTTTTTAAGAATTTTTACACATTTTTTAAAAAGTTCGACATCAAAAGTGGTTTGTGCTACTACACAAATAGGCTTATTATTCTCTTGTGGAATTATTTCTAAAATATATTGTAATTCTTCTTCATTTTTGAATGTAAAATACTCGCCGTTAAGGTGCCCGATAATTCCAACTACTTCGGGATGATTTCTGTCCCCTGCTATAATAACAGTTTTACCTTCACCGGATGCTTTAGCAACAATCTTATGAATCTTAGAAACAAAGGGACAAGTTGCATCTATAAGTTCAACATCCAATTTTTGTATATTATCTATTACAGATTTCGCAACACCATGCGAGCGGATAATTACCGAAGAATAGTTTTTTACATCTTCTATATTATCGACTGACACTATTCCCTTGTTCTTAAGTTCTTCAACTAATTCTTTGTTATGAATGATAGGACCTAATGTGCAACCGCCTTTTTGGGTATCTGCTAATTTATTCGCAATATCAACAGCACGATTTACGCCGAAACAAAATCCCGCTGATTTTGCAAGTGTGATATTTTTCAACTTAAATCCTGCTCTCTGAGTTTCTTTATTTCGTCCATAATTTTCTTTGTGCTTGTTCTGAATTCCTTTGCACCACCGTTTATGAGTCCAAGTTCTTCAACACTGATAGGCTCGCCGAAATGCACTATCCAGAAAAAGCCTTTTTTCGTGATACAGGCAGGAATAACAGGAGTTTTTGTGTGATAAGCAATAAGCGAAACACCGTTTTTAGGCTGCAGAAAATCACCTGTGTGAGAACAAGTACCTTCAATAAAAATGCCCATTACCTGCTTTTCTTTTAGTACTTCTTCAAAATGTCTTACAGAAGAAGTATCGTGCTTTCCTCTGTCAACAGGAAACGCTCCTAAATTCAGCAAAAACTTTCCAAGCAATTTGTTCTTAAAAAGTTCAGCTTTTGCCATAAATTTCAGTTGGCGCTTTTGTCCGACACCGAGAATAATCGGGTCGAAATTTGAAATATGGTTGCAAGCAAGGATATATGCACCTTGTTCGGGTATATGGTTTTTATTAATAAATTTCAGTCTTAACAAGACTGTCATTATCGGAATAGCGATTATCCTCAAGACAGAGTATAATCTACTTTTTTTCGGCATCACATATGCTCCTTCATTACAGAAAGTAATTTGTTAACTGATTCTTCGAGCGTTTCTCCTGATGTATCTATCATAATTGCATCATCGGCAGGCTTTAAGGGTGCAATATCTCTGTGCGAGTCTGCATAGTCACGGTCAATAACATCCTGCAGGATATCTTCATATTTGACATCCATTCCTTTTTCAACAAGTTCATCATAACGCCTTTTTGCTCTGCATTCGGGAGAAGCAGAAAGAAAAATTTTAATTTTTGCATCAGGTAAGACAACAGTACCTATATCTCTGCCGTCCATAATAACATTATTAGTTTTTGACATATTTCTTTGCATATCGAGAAGATAAGCACGAACTTCGGGAATGGCAGAAACAGCAGATGCCATCATAGATATTTCCGGTGTCCTGATAAGGGATGAAACATCTTCACCATTCAAAAGAACTATCTGCTCTTTTTTATCGTTAAAAGCTAGTTCAACTTTGATATCGTCCAGCATTGAAATAATCTTTTCTTTATCGTCCTTGGTATAACCATTTCTAAAAGCAGAAAGTCCTATGGTACGATACAAAGCACCTGTATCTACATAGATAAATCCAAGTTCTTTTGATGCAAGTTTAGCGATGGTTGATTTACCTGCTCCGGCAGGTCCGTCAATAGCAATAGCGATAGACATAATAATTACTCCTAAAATTTATTTTGATGCAGAAAGTCCTGCAAGTCGTCCTGTTGAAAAAGCAATTTGAAGATTAAATCCACCTGTATAGGCATCGACATCGAGAACTTCTCCGCAAAAATACAGGTTATCTTTCAATTTGCTTTGCATGGTTTTCGGCGAAATTTCATTTACATTTATTCCGCCGGAAGTGATAATAGCGTCATTTATATCATACAAAGATGAAATATTAACTTCAAATCTTTTTATTGCATTAACAAGTTGTTTTCTCTCATTTGAAGTTATGCTGTTACATTTTTTTCTTTCGTCAATTCCTGATTTTCTTATAACAATCGGGATAATGCTTAAAGGCAAAAGTTTATTAAGCGAATTAATAAGGTCTTTGTTTATGTTTTCGTTAAGGTCTTTTAGAACTCTTTTATCAAGTGTCGATTCATCAAGAGCAGGTTTTAAGTCGATGATTACTTTATATCTGTCTTTACTCATATCTCTCATATGAGCAGAAGCGGAGAGAATTACAGGACCTGATAAGCCGTAATGAGTAAAAAGCAATTCACCAAAATCATTATATATTTCTGAATTAGAATTATTATCAATTACCGATATAGAAATGTTTCTTAATGACAGTCCTTGTAAATCTTTACAAAAATCATCACCGCTGACAAGCGATATCAAAGATGGGATAAGTTTTGATATGCTGTGTCCTGCTTCTTTTGCAAGAGCATATCCGTCACCCGTTGAGCCTGTTTGTTTATAACTCAAGCCTCCACATGTTACAATTACTTTGTCTGCAAATATCTTCTCTTGATTTTCAAGTTCAACACCGATAACTTTGTTATCATCAAAAATCAAATGTTTTACAGATGAATATGCAAGGACATTAACACCATTATCTTTATTATATTTTATAAGTGCATTTAGAACATCAAAGGCTTTATCAGACTCGGGAAACACTCTGTTACCGCGTTCTGTTTTTGTATGAAGTCCTAAATCTTCAAAAAAACTTATAGTATCATAACAAGAAAAGTTGTTAATTGCACTGTACATAAACCGTGGATTCTTTGTCAAATTTGAAATGAAGGTTTCATTATCACAGAAATTGGTTATATTGCATCTGCCTTTTCCGGTTATAAGTAACTTTCGCCCGAGTTTGCTATTCTTTTCAATAAGGGTTACTTCACATCCGTATTCTGCAGCAGTACCTGCCGCCATAAGTCCGGACGCCCCTCCACCTACTACAATAACTTTATTGCTCATTTTTACCTTCATTTTTGTCTGAATCGGCATAGACATTTTGCTCTTTCCAGACCTGTTCGAGTTGTGAAAAAGTATTCTTTATTTCTTCCTTTTTCTTAATTACTATGTTTACAATCAGTGCATTAATAAGGCTAAGTGGTGCTACAAGAGTATCTACAACCGACGCAATATCCGAGCGGGCAATCAAAACAGAATCCGAAATACTTACTAAAGGAGATATCATACTATCTGTCAGGCAGATAACATGTGCACCTCTCTCTTTTGCAAAGTTCATTGTTTCAACAGCCATAGTTGAGTATCGAGGAAAACTTATGCCAATCATAACATCTTTGTCTGAAATTCTGAAAAGTTTTTCGAAATTTGTTGTTTTTGAAGTAGTGTTGAGCATGGTAACATTTCCGAAAATCAAGTCAAGATAATAACCAAAGAAACTTGCAATATAAGAAGCAGATTTAACGCCGAAGATATAGATATTATCTGCATTTATTATTGCATCAACAGCGTCGTTGAAATCTTTTCTCGATACTTCGTCTATTGTTCTTTTAATTTTATCAATATCCTGATTTAAGACAGATTCGACAACATCCTTGTCCCCTATTCTGCCGGTTGTTACTTCGATACGCTGAATAGATGTAAGCTTGTCACGAATCATCTCCTGCATTGCTTTTTGTAAAGCAGGATAGCCGTCATAACCTATAACCGTTGCGAAACGGACTACGGTACTCTCGGAAACACCAACAATATTGCCGAGTGCTGCAGCAGTCATAAAAGCCGCTTCGTCATAATGTTCTTCAAGATAAAATGCGATTTTCTTTTGACCTTTTGAGAGTTTTTCTCTGTTTATATCAATTCTCACCAATAAATTAGAAATCATAAATAACCCCAAATGTTTGATGGTAATATAATATCACATTATCCTGCAAAATTCAATAATAATTGCAAGAATTCATACATTTTTGTACATATATAAAACTATATCTTGCAAAAAACGGCAGAAGTATACTCTGCCGTTTATGAAAATATATTTTTTGATGCTGATTGAATATAATCAAGGAAATCACTTGAAAGTTTATCACTAATAACAGCTTGAGCCTGTGAAAAATATTGCGGTGAATTTCTGTGCATTGAATGAGCATCTGTCCCCAAAAAAGAAATTTCCTTATTTGCAATCATTTTAAGCAATTTTTTCTTAAATTTTCTATCACATAGAGAAATTGTATTTGTCTGGAATAATACGCCCATCGACAAAAGTTCTTTTCTAGTTTTTTCGTCTTTTAACAGCCAGTCATAGCGTTCAACATGAGCAATAATCGGTATTAATGAATTTGAATATATCAAATTTTCTAAATAATTGAGCATATTTTCTCTGTAATTTTTATCATAAGAAAATTCGCAGAGAATATAGTCTGTACCATCAATACATATTCTTTTGTCAATAGTGCTTGAGAAAAGATATTTTGTTATATAAACTTCTGCACCGAGATGTAAATTCACTTTTAAATCGTCAGGCAGACTACTTTTGAGCAAACCAAACGATTCATTTCTTTTGGTTAAAAAATCCTCTGTACTGATTTCACTTGTGTAAAAATGCGGAGTAAGACAAATATCCGTGACTCCCTGTGAAACAAGATTTTCAATAAGAGCAATAGAATCCTCTACGCTTTTTGCACCGTCGTCAACACAAGGCAGAATGTGTGAATGAAAATCATAGGTAACTTTATTCATCATCATTCTCCTTTAATAACGGAGTTTTGGCATAAACTTCACATACTTTGTCTCTTGACCAGAGCATAGGAGTAACTCGCAAAGAATATCCGTAACCGTTATCACAAACCCAATCAAACGGCTTTGCTTGCGGTAAACCGTAAATAGAAAGTAAAGTCATAATTATGCCACCGTGAGTGACAATTACGCAGTCTGTAGTGCCGGTCTTTATCAATCCGTTTACTATATTTTCGAAAATGATGCAAATACGCCTTACAAAAGAATCATTAGACTCACCGTGTTCAGGCTTCACACTGTTGTCTCCTGCAAGCCACAATTTAAAATTTTCATCATTTTCAAGTTCTTTTGCGGTTTTACCTTCCCAAACTCCAAAATTATACTCGGATAAATGCTCAATAATTATCGGTGTAATATCAGGGTACAAAATTTTACATGTTTCTGTGCATCGCTTCAAGGGACTTGTAAATATCACTTTAGTATAAGGATATGAACAAGTGGAATCCAATTTTTTGAGTTTATTTATACCTTCTTGAGAGAGCTTTACATCAGTTACTCCGATATATTTACCGCTGTCTTCTGTTTCTCCATGTCTGATAAGATGGATATTATATGATTTCATATATCCTCCAAAGCTTTTTATATAAATATAGGTGGGATATACCCACCTATTATTGATTATTGTTGACTGCTTTCCATATTTTCTTTACCAAGGGAAACTCTGAGTTTGATTTCTGAGCCGGATTCAACCTTATCCCCTGCTTTTCTGTCAGAATAATCAATTACATAATCTTTTCTGACTGTATCATTGTATTCTGCGTCTTGCAAAACTACAAAACCAAGGTCGGTGAGTTTCTCCGCTGCTGCTGAAACAGATTTTTCGGCAACATCGGGCAAAGCGACCATTTCAGGGCCTTTGCTCAAAACGATATATACAACAGACGAAGATAAAGTAATCGGTTCACCTGCTTTAGGCTGTTGCGAAATTACGGTACCTTTGGGAACAGTATCGCTATATTCGCCGTCAGCAGATACTTTTAACGAAATAGATTTGTCTGCACTAACTGCTGTAACAACCTGCTCATAAGTCTTGCCGACATAGTCAGCGACTACCGGACCTGTCCAATCTTCAACTACTGTAGAAGGCTGTGTTGGGGTTGTGGCATCAGATTTAAACAAGCCTTGCAACGGATTTATAGAGAGCCAGTATAGACCGACAGCAGAAAAAACAAGTAATGCGGCAATAGTTGCAACAATACCAACTGCTCCGGGTTTTACTTTTGACTTCTTTTCGTTTTCTCGCTTTATCGGAGTCATACTTGCCGTACGGGAAATTTCGTCTTGGATAGCCTTTACTGTAGAAGATACTGAGAGTTGTGAACGAAGTTCATCAAAGTCTGAAATTCTGTTTTCTCTGTTGACTTGCAATCCGTTTGCAAGAGCAGTAACGACATGCGGCGGCAATCTTTTTACAGTATTTGTACTGATAAGCAAACGAGGATCTTTTACTCTGTCTTGAGCGGTTGCAGGAAGATTTCCCGTTAATGCTTTAAACAAAGTAGCAGTAAAGCCGTAAATATCAGTAGAGGTATCAAGCGTTTTATTTTGCTCATACTGTTCGGGAGCGGCACAACCGGAAAACAGTTGTGATTTAAGCATTGTTCCCCTTTTGCGTTCGTTTTCAGTAGAAAAAGCAGCAAGTTTAAGTTTTCCTTCGGATGTGACAAAAAGGTTTGAAGGAGA
This sequence comes from Candidatus Ruminococcus equi, assembly GCA_018065465.1. Classification (GTDB taxonomy): domain Bacteria; phylum Bacillota; class Clostridia; order Oscillospirales; family Acutalibacteraceae; genus Ruminococcoides; species Ruminococcoides equi. Next base: position 9,017 of record JAGHTC010000051.1, on the reverse strand, counting down.
AACAGCGTAGTGTCCTATATCATTTTTATGCAATGCTTCAAGTAAAGAAATAATGGGCATAAACAGAGGGCGAGCATCATCCCATTCAATTTGTCCGTTATTGCGTTCAAGATAATCAGTAAACGGAATCAGGTCTTCATTATCCTCTATTACATAACAAGTATTATTAGCTTCAAATACATCAAAAATCTGCACTAATGCCGACATATCGGAAAGAGTGGTCAAAGTTTCATAGTATTTTTCAAATGTAGCAAATGCTTCACTATAGCTTTTTTTATGCTCGGGTAAAATAGTTACTTTTGTTTCTCCTTGCTTTCTGTCAAAGAGACCTATCGGCAGAAATTCTCGTATAGTGACTACTTTACCTGATGAATTGTCATATCCCAGATAACGGGTGCTTTCACCATTGTAATCTAAATTTTTTGCAACTACATATTTGTCAGCTAAAGTACAGCCATATGGTAAGAACGGTGCAACTTGCTTTTTTGAATTATCAAAACCGCAATGCTTGCACTTGCTGTCAGCAGTAGTAATTTCATTAAGGCATCCCATACATAAAGGCATAAGAATCCTCCTAAAAGAATAATAAATATCAAAGTTAATTATATCAAAGCAAATATTTCAATTCAAGTGAATTTCAGATTTATGTATTACAGTTTTGTAAGAACAGAAGACTTGAAAATTACAATTACTTATGATAGAATATACATGTTTTTGGGGGCGTAGCTCAGCTGGGAGAGCGTCTGAATGGCATTCAGAAGGTCAACGGTTCGATCCCGTCCGTCTCCACCAATTATCGAAAAGCCTTGATTTTATCAGGGCTTTTTTATTTTATCAGTTCCCAGTCTTTAATGTCTTTTACTTCGTTATACATTTTTACATAGTTTTCATGGCGTGAAATCGGAATATTTCCACATTCCACGGCATCTAAAACAGCGCAGCCTTTTTCACAGACATGTGCACAAGATACGAATTTGCACTTTCCAAGATAATCGGAAAATTCGGGAAAACAATACTGTAATCTGTCTTTTTGAATAATTTCATATCTTTCGAGATCAAGAGTGGAAAAGCCGGGTGTATCCGCTACATAACCACCATACTTTTTGAATAATTCAACAGTTCTTGTTGTATGTTTTCCTCTGCCGAGCTTGTCAGAAATATTACCTGTTTGAAGATTCAGTTCAGGAAACAAAGAATTCAACAAAGTTGATTTTCCTACACCTGAATTTCCGGTAAATGCTGTGACTTTATCTCTGAGAAGTTCTTTTATTCTATCAATTTCTCTTAAATCGACAGATGAAAATTCAAAGCATTTTATACCTGCTTTTTTATATATTTTCAAGTACTCATCAGCAGACGATAAATCAGATTTTGAAAACACTACAACAGGAGTAATATCTTTATTAACTGCAACTGAAATCATTTTATCAAGCAAAAACAGGTTAACATTTGGCTCAACTACAGACGAAACAATAACCAATGTATCTAAATTTGCAAGAGCAGGTCGAATAAGATAGTTTTTTCTATCGTGAATGTTGTCGATAGAACAGTAACTTTCATCATTATAGTGTGTAATATCGACAATATCACCGACTAACGGAGAAGAACCTTTCTTTCGAAAAATTCCTCTTGCCTTACACTCATATACTTTGTCATCGGACTCTACATAATAGAACCCACCGGTAATTTTTATAATTATGCCTGTTACTTTATTCATTAGCAGTTGTTACATCAATGCTCTGAGTAGCAGGTTGTTTTTTCTGATAATTATAAGCATTTACCGTAGTAATAAAGCCGTCGTCGTAATTTACGGAATACTCACGATACCTTTGGTCATCAAGAAGTACAAGTACTGTACAGTTATCCTTAATTTTAAGCTTGAGTGTATATGTAGAATTATACATAGGAATAACGGATTTTGTATACTCTTCATTAACTACGCCGTCAATGAGAACCGTAACAGCAACTTCATCTTCAACATCTTTTGGCAAATCAACATAAATATTAGCGGTTTTTTCTTCATTTTCGCCACGAGAGCAAGTTAAAGTAATTTGATAATCAGTAGCAACAACGCTTCCTTGTAAAGGATTTTGACGCAAGACTTCGTCTTTTGCTGCAGTGCTGTTGTCATCATAGTTTACAGTGACGTTTTCAAATCCTGCTTCTTTCAGTTTATTTTGAGCATTTGTTGCCGAAAGTCCTTTAATATCAGGAATTTCTGCTGTTTCTTTTGTAACACCTTTTGAAACAAAGACATAAACATTTGAACCGATTTTCACCTGAGTTCCGACAGGCGGGAAAACAGAATCAACCTTCATAGCTGTTTCTTCTGACTGAACATAAAGCAGTACAGGAACAAGGCTTGCTGCCTTTATTTTATTAACAATTCCCTCCGAACCGATTGCAGTATTTATATACGGCACTGCAATATCGCTGTCCGCAGAATTCACTACCAAATGAATAGTGGAACCTTCTTTTACCTTTTTAGAACCACCTTCAGGTGTTTGATAGATAATAGTATCAGGCTTAAATTCATCGGAGTATCTGCTTTCGTATTCAAAAATGAAAGCACCTTTATTTTTCTCAGTTGCTTCGTTAATAGACAAACCGACAAAATCTGGAACATCTACTTCTTTAGGTTGTGCGGAAATATAGCCTTTATATAATGCGATAGCACCAAATACTACAAGAGCAATAATTGCAGCAAGTATAATGCCTTTTATTGCTGACAAAGCAGGAGATTTAACCGGGGCATCGTCATCTTCTATATTAGCGTTTGTATCTTTGTGCTTTTTAACTGCATCTGCATATTTCGGTTTTTCTTCAAAATATTTGTATTCAAATCTTATACTCGGATTAAGTCTGAACCTTTCTATATCGGAAAGCATTTCTACTGCGGAATGATATCGAAGCTCAGGCTTTTTCTGCATTGCTTTAATTGTAATTTCCTCAAGGCCTGCCGGTATGTCGGGATTAATTTGCCTTGGGCGTTTAGCGGTAGTCTGTAACTGCATAAGTGCAACAGAAACAGCAGAATCAGCATCAAAAGGTAAGCAACCTGTCAGCATTTCATACATCATAACACCGACAGAATATATATCTGTTTTACCGTCAGTTTTATCCCCTCTTGCCTGTTCCGGTGCTATGTAATGAACAGAACCGATTGCTTCTTCTGTCATTGTACGTGAAGCAGTTGAAGAAAATCGTGCTATACCAAAGTCCGTAACTTTGATAGTGCCGTCTTGCAAAAGCATAATATTCTGGGGTTTAATATCTCTATGAACAATGCCGTTTTCATGAGCATGTTGAAGTGCTTTTAAAATCTGCGTAGTAAGATGAACAGTCTCTTTCCAATCAAGGACTTTACGCATTTCGATATATTCTTTGAGCGTAATGCCATCAATATATTCCATTACGATATACTGAATCATATCACCGAAAGAGACATCGTAAACACGAACGATATTTGGATGATTTAAAACAGCGATAGCCTTGCTTTCGTTCTTGAATCTACGAATAAAGTCTTCGTTATTCAAAAACTCATCTTTCAATATTTTGATAGCAACTTCACGGTCATCGATAGTATCATAGCAATGATATACATTAGCCATTCCGCCGACACCGATAAGTTCTCTTATTTCATAACGACCGTCAAGTTTTTTTCCTGTATATTTATCCATTACATTTATCTCCTATCAGTATATTACCGTAGCGGTAATGTTATCGGCACCGCCACCGCTTTTTGCTAGTTCAACTAATGTATCTATCAGAAGAACTCCTCTGTTTTCATGAACAGTTTTAACGATATTTGCAGGTGAAACATAGTTAGTAAGTCCATCAGAACACAACAAAATAACATCACCGTAAGAAAACTCTGCTTCGATATAATCTATATGTATTTCCGATTTAACGCCAATGGCACGCGTAATGAAGTTTTTGTTCGGATGGTGCATTGCTTCTTCTTCAGTGAGTTCGCCACGGCGAAACATTTCTTGTACTACAGAATGGTCTTCTGTAAGTTGAAGAATTTTGCCACCTCTTATTGAATAAGTTCGGCTGTCTCCTACATGTACAACATGTATATCGGAATTTCTAATAAAAACGAGTTCACACGTTGTACCCATACCGGTCAGTTCAACATCATCAATTGATTGGTTGTATACAAGAGTATTTGCACCTTCAACAGCGTCGACCATCATTTTTTCGATTTGTTCTTTAGTAAAACTGTCGTTATAGGTTCTGTTAATATGTTCGGTTATGTAGTTAACAGTGTTGCTTGAAGCGATTTTCCCACCATTTGCACCGCCCATTCCATCACAAACAACAGCCCATACACAAGACGGAGATATGACAGAAAATGCGCTGCTATCCTGATTATCTTTTCGGACTAATCCAATATCACTTTTTGAAAAGACTTCCAATCATACTCCTCCTTTATCGAAATTTCTTTTCAGCTGACCGCAAGAAGCATCAATATCACTGCCAAGCGTTCTCCTGACGGTGGCTGTAATGCCTTTATTAGCCAATATATCACAAAAAGCTTTCTGCCTTTTTATATCACTTTTCCTAAAATTATTTCCGTTAACATTATTGACGGGAATAAGATTGACATGACAAAGCATACCAAAGAGCAAATTTGAGAGTTCTTCTGCATCTTTGTCTCTATCGTTTACACCGCTTATCATTGCATATTCAAATGAAATACGGCGATTTGTTATATTTATATAATACTTGCATGCTTTAATTAATTCTTCGATGCTGTATTTTCTGTTTATCGGCATTGTTTTAGAACGGATAGCATCATTTGAAGCGTGCAAAGAAACTGACAGAGTAATCTGCAAATTTTCGTCAGCCAAATCATAGATACGCGGTACGATGCCACAAGTTGAAAGTGTAATATGTCGCATACCGATATTTAGATTATCGCTTGAGGAAACAAGATGTAGAAATTTCAATACATTATCATAGTTATCAAGCGGTTCACCCATGCCCATAATAACAACATTGGATATTCTAATCCCCAAGTCCTTTTGAGCGGACTCAATCTGGCAAAGCATTTCAGACGGGGTAAGGCTGCGAGAAAATCCGCTTTTACCCGTAGCACAGAATGTACATCCCATTTTACATCCGACCTGAGAAGAAATACAGATAGAGTATCCGTGATGATAATTCATAACTACAGACTCTACATATTCACCGTCATTGAATTTAAATAGATATTTAACTGTGCCGTCTATTTTTGAAATTTGCTTTCTTTTAATTTCCGCAAAAGAAATATATGTATTGCTTTCTAAAAATTCTCGTAATTTTTGAGGGATATTACTCATTTGGTCAAAAGATGTAACACCTTTTACAAGCCAAGAATAAACTTGTTTTCCGCGGAATTTTTCAAAACCGTTTTCAACTAAATATTCAGAAAGAGAGTTGATATCAAAAGATTTTATATCTGTCATTATTCGCTCACTTTCTTGAATTTTGAAATAAAAAAGCCATCTGAATTATATACGCCGGGTATAATTGTCAGCATATATGCCGGCTCGTTGACCAAATGTGTTATATTTTCGGGTAGAGTAATTGATACAGGCTCGAAGTTTTTATGCTCTGATAAGAATTTTTCGACTATATCTTTATTTTCCTTGTTATTCAGAGTGCAAGTCGAATAGACAACTGTACAACCTGTTGGGATTTTTTCACAATTACTACACAATATACTGTATTGCAACTGAGGCAATAAGTCAATATTTATGTCTTTTTTGTAACGAATTTCGGGTTTTCTGCGGATAATTCCAAAGCCCGAACAAGGAACATCACAGAGTAGTTTGTTACAGTTTGGCAAAACTGCTCTTTTATCGCTTGCATCTCTGATTGATGAATCAATAATATTGATACCAAGGCGTTTTGCCATATCATCAATTAGCCTTATCTTATGGTTATGTATATCAAATGAATGAATAGTACCCTTATTATTCATTTTAATCGCAGAGTAAAATGATTTACCGCCGGGAGCTGAACAAACATCGCAAAGAATATCATTCTCTTTTGCGTCTAATATTTCACAACAGAGTTGTGACGACGCATCCTGAACATAGAATAAGCCTTTTTTATACTCTTCTGTTTTTTCAATCGCACCCGTGTTTTTTATTGACAATGCATTTAGAAGATAAGAAACTTCTTCAACTTCTATTCCCTGCTTTTTAAGACTTTCTTGCAGTTCTTGTTTTGATGTTTTTAATATATTTACTCGTATCGTCAGTTGAGGTCTGTTTTCAAACGATTTTAAAATTCTTTCTGCTATATCTTCACCATAAGAGGATATAAAAGATTTGACTAAATCTGCAGGACAAGAATATTTTACTGAAAAGTATTTAATCATATCCTCATTATTAGGCAAAGTATATTTACAATCATTTCTTGCTATATTGCGAAGAATTGCGTTGATAAAACCTGAACTACGAAAAAGTTTTAAAGATTTTGCTAGCTTTACGCTTTCGTTTACTGCGGCATTGTTCGGTACTTTGTCCATAAAACAAAGTTGATATACGCCGAGCCTTAAAACTGATAGAGTATCTTTATCTATTTTTGAAAATCGTATACTTGAATATTGCTCAATAATATAATCAAGCAAAATCTTTCTTTCCAGCACGCCGTATGTAAGTGCTGATAAAAATGAAGAATCGAGTTGAGACAAATTGTATTCTTTGCAGAGAGTATCTATGACGATAGCAGAATATGCACCATCGTCCAGCACTCTGTTTATTGCGTTATATGCGATTCTTCTAACATTTGTCATAACTACTCCGTTATCTTCTTCTGTTTGCTATAAGCAATAATCTTAACAACTGCATAACTGCTGTAGCGGCTGCTGCAACATAGGTCATTGCGGCAGAAGAAAGTGTTTTCTTTGCGCCGACATATTCGTCAGCACTCAGCATATTTGTCTCTCGTATTGTTCTTAATGCTCGTGATGAAGCGTTAAACTCAACCGGTAAAGTTACTAAAGTAAAGAGAACAGATGCAGAAAACAATATAATGCCGAGAGTAATGCAAAAATTGTACTGCACGGGAAGTATCATACCTATTATAATAAATATCCAAGAAAGTCTTGACCCCCAGTTAGCAACAGGAACGATAAAAGAACGGATTTTGTTCGGTACATAACCTTCTGCATGCTGTACAGCGTGGCCTGCTTCGTGGCAAGCTACACCGACAGCAGCAACTGATGTACTGCCGTATACAGAATTGGAAAGTCTGATTACATTTGTTCTCGGATCGAAATGGTCGGTAAGATTGCCTGAAATCTGTTCTATTCTAACATTCCTTACTCCGTGTGCGTTCAAAACATTCAAAGCAGCCTGTGCTCCTGTAATATGTCTTGAATTTTGTACTTTTGAATATTTAGAAAATGTGGTATTGACCTTAACCTGACAGATAATAGTAAGTATAAGGCAAGGCAACATAAATATAATGTAAGTCCAATCGTAATAATAAAGTCCCATAGTATTCTCCTAAAATTTATATCCAATATTTATATTATGTCCTGCTAAAAACGATTTGGCGTCCATGCGTTTTTTTCCCTCTAACTGTAACTCCAATATTTCAACTGAGTTATCGGCACATCCGACAACAAGCGGATTTACAGACAAAACTTCGCCGGGATTACCTTTTAAATCAGAAAGTTTTGTTTTGAATATTTTCAATTTTTTGCCTTCAAAATAAGTGTTGGCAATCGGCCAGTAATAAAGTCCTCTAACGAGATTGTGAACTTCAATAGCGGATTTTGCAAAATCAATATCGCACATGGATTTATCAATCATTTTTGTATATGTTGCTTTGCTGTCATCTTGTTTTATTGGCTTTATCTCTTGATTTTCAACTGCTTTTAATGTTTTTACAATCAAATTTGCACCGAGTTTTGACAACTTCTCAAACATAGACAAAGAGGTATCGTCAATATCTATCGGCAATTTTTCACAAAGAAGGATGTCACCGGTATCAAGTCCGACATCCATCTGCATAGTTGTAACACCGGTTTCAGTATCACCGTTTAGAACTGCGTGCTGAATCGGGGATGCTCCGCGGTATTTCGGCAAAATAGAAGCGTGAACATTTATACATCCGTATTTCGGAAAATCAATAATTTCTTTCGGCAAAATCTTACCATATGCAGCTACTACAATAACATCAGGCTGTAATTCTTTGATAATTTCAAATGCTGTACCATCTTTAAGCGTTGTAGGTTGATATATGGGTAGATTATAACTTTGTGCACAAACTTTTACATCGGACGGTGTAAGGATTTGTTTTCTTCCTTTAGGTTTATCGGGCTGAGTAAAAACGCCTAAAATACTGTGCCCTTCGTTAATTATACTTTCAAGGCAAGGTACTGCAAAGTCGGGAGTACCCATAAAAATTACTTTCATATCAATCCTGCTCTTTCATTTCTTCGAGTTCTTCGGGAGACAACATACGCTCAACTTTTTCTTTGAACAAAATACCATCAAGATGGTCGAATTCGTGACACATAGCCTGTGCCAAAAGGTCTTCGCCCTTGATTTCAAATTCATTACCGTTTCTGTCAAAAGCTTTTGCTTTTACATACAAAGGACGAACTATAAGTCCGTATTCATTAGGACAAGAAAGACAGCCTTCAACTACTTCTTGCTCACCGTCGGTCTCAACTATAGTAGGATTGATAAATTCGATGGGACCATCACCGACATCAATGATGCACAGTCTTCTCATTACACCTACCTGTGGTCCCGCAAGACCGACACCGTTTGACACTTTCAGCGTTTCTTTCATGTCATCGAGCAAGTCCCAAATTCTTTTATCAAATTTTTCTACCTTACGGCATACTTTATTCAGTATCGGGTCGCCCTCGGTAACAATATTTCTTATTGCCATAAAAACTCCTTATAAACTCAAAGGCTGCATATCTGCATACACAGTCACATTTGAGAATTCCGAGATTTTCATAAATTCTTTCATTGAATTTGATAAAACATCTCTGAATTTAC